>JAWOGE010000256.1:0-14110 GCA_046497165.1 bacterium
ACCTGATCAAGTCCGGTGTTGACCTGATTTACACCTTCGGACTGTTCATTACTGGCCGCCGCTATCTCTCCCACAAGGTCGGTCACTTTTGTAACACTGCTGGCTATACCGTCAAGCATCTCTGATGTTTTATAAGATATTTCAGAGCCGTTTTCAGCTTTCTTAACAGCCCCTTCTATCATCTCAGCTGTCTCTTTTGCAGCCCGGGCACTTCTTTCTGCAAGTGAGCGGACCTCTTCAGCAACAACTGCGAATCCTTTGCCGTGTTTTCCGGCTCTGGCCGCTTCAACTGCGGCGTTGAGAGCAAGAAGATTGGTCTGAAAAGCTATCTCATCGATGACTTTTATTATTTTGGCAATCTCTTTACTGGAACTGTTTATCTCGTCCATGGCTGAAAGAAGGTTGGTCATCTGATCTGTTCCGTCCTGTGCCGCACTTCTGGCTTCTCCGCTTATGCTGTCAGCCTGCTGAGCGTTTTCAGCGTTGAGTTTTATCTGAGAAGCTATTTGCTGCATGCTGGAAGATATCTCTTCAAGTGAACTTGCCTGCTCTGTGGCACCCTGTGAAAGTGACTGAGAAGAATCACTTACCTGCTGGGAACCGCTTGCAACCTGTTCTATGGCCTGGTTTACCTGAGAGAGAATTTCATTTATGGATTCAAGGGAGTTGTTAAGATAATTTTTTATCTGATTAAAACTGTTGAAAACCTCTTTTGTGTCTTTATCCGCTTGAGCTGTTTCGTAATTAACTCGCATATCACCCTCTGCCATGCTTTTCAACACAGAAGAAAGTTTTTCAACCTCCCTGTTCTGATATTTTAACACCTTATCCATTTTTTTCTGAGCTTTTTTCTGAGCTGTCTGATCTATGACCATCTCAAAAGCTCCCACAATTTCTCCTTCGAGGTTTTTCACAGGATGACCGGTGTAGTTTATTTCAAGATCCATTCCTCCGGGGTGAGCATCTGTTTCACTGTTATGCACCTGCCCCGTTCTCATGGCTTTATCGAGTGCACAATTCGGAGTCTGACAGTCTGAAGTTTTAAAATGACCGTAACATTTCTGACCTATGAGATTTTTTCTGGTAGATCCGACAGCATCCGAACCCGCTTTGTTCATGAAGTTTATCTCAAACTCTTTGTCTATGAGCATAATCGGTGCCGGAATAGAATCAAAATGATTGACAAAAGATTTTACCATGATGTTTAAAGAGTCTAAAATAGTTTTCCATTCCCCGGAAAAAGAATCTGAATCAGTCTGGCTGTCAAGGTATCCGTTCTGAACTTTTTCTATGAGTTTTTCGGTTTTTGACGAAAGATCGTTTATAGTGCTTATGCATCCGTTGAGATTGTTTTTAATCTCGTTGAAATCGCCTTTATATTCGTCAGTGATTTTTGGCGGAATGTTTCCTTTGGATATTTTATCTACATAGTCATTCATCAAATTTACAGGATTTGTATAATGACTCAAAATATTGTTAATAATTTCAGCATGCGGTCTGAGCTTTTCCGGAATTGAATATGTGTCAATTGCATAGGAAAGATTTCCTTCTGCAATCTCTTTTTCCGCCCTCATAAGCTCTTTTTCCAATAACTCCAGATGTTTTTTTCCTGAAAAAAACATAAATCACCTCCAATTAGTCAAACAACTAAAAATCATTTAAATTACTTCATAACTGTCATATTTTCCCGTTTCAGTCAAATAACGGTAGCCTTTTTTATAAAATCATAACTTCTTTTCATAACAGATTGAAAATTTTCAATTTTGCTGCCGTGTCCCGGGTAGAGCACATCAACACCGAGCTCCATTAATCTTTCAAACACTTCAACAAATCTCTTCCCCAGAGTGAAATCTGAACTTTTAAAATCAAAATTTGTATCACCGCTGAAAAGAATTTTTTTGTCCCAATTATATAAAAGAACGGAGTCGTTGCTGTGTTCAGGGCAGTGTATAACTTCAAAATTTCTATCACCCAGCTTAAGGATATCGCCATTTTTAAGAATCCGATCCACATATATTTCACCGGACATAGCGGCAACGGGAGTTCCGAATCTTTTTTTCAACTCTTTAACTCCTCCGGTATGATCAAAATGGCAGTGAGTAAGAACTATCAGATCTAATTTTCTTTTCCCTGCTCCTGTGTTTATTGTTTCAATAAAGTCGGCTGCCGATTGGTCGGCTCCCGTATCCACAAGAGCGTTGATATCCTCAAGTTTGTTAAAATCCCCTCTTATAAGATATGCTCTCGAAGCATATTTTTCAGTATTGACGGGAACAGGGTCTATTCTCAAATCAGCCGCCTTTCTTTTTAAAAATTTGAGCATTGGAAGCAACGGCTTCAAAAATATCGGAACACTCCTCCGGCAGTTTCTGAGTTTGTTCCATGGCCATGAATCCGCCTAGGTTGAGTGATTTGTGAAACATTTTTATTATTTCAACCCGCTGATCATAGCTCTGGTGAAGAAGAACATTTTTGCAGAGAATTAGTGAAAAACCGTCACCGGGCGACTTCAGGTCCAGAAGATTTTCTCTTCGGTATTCTATTCGATCTCTTATGTTTAAGGAGATTTGATATTTTTTTTCTTCAATTTTTTTGAAATATTTCTTGAAAATTCTTTCAGGGATTCTTTTCAGCTGGTCATGAGGATACACACCTTCGAGAATTATTTTTTTAAACTGATTGCTTATGTCGATGTCGGTAGCTGTTATCTTTACATTTCTGAAAGCATATTGATTCATCTTTTCCGCAAGAAGTATTGCCATGGTATAAGGTTCCTGTCCGCTTGCACATCCTGCATCCCAGATTCTAATGTTTCTCTGACCTGAAACGGCCGGAAGAAGATTGTCAACAATAACCTCCATGGTTTGAAGATCTCTGAAAAAATAGGTAAAAGCCATAAAGCTCAGTTCTCCTCAGAAGTTTTCTTGAGCTCTTTCATGGACTCTTCGCCAAGAAGTTTGTTTATGTCCAGAATCATTTTTACACTTTCACCAACCTTACCCATTCCGCTGATATACTGACTCTCTTTTTTTCTTCCCGTTGAAGGAGGATCGTCCACTTTTGATTCCGGAATATCTATTACTTCGTTTACACGATCAACTATCAAACCTGTAAGAATATCATTCATATTGACAACTATTATACAGGTTCTGTCATCATACTCCATCTCGGGAAGTTTGAAACGAACTCTTACATCTATAACAGGAATAACTTTTCCTCTGAGATTTATAACACCTTTTAGATAAGCTTCTGTGTCGGGGACATCTGTTATTTTCTGAATGCGTATTATGTCCCTTACATGACTTATATCAATGGCATAGTCTTCATCTGCAATTTTAAAAGTCAGATATTTATCTTTCTGTGTATCTTCCTCCTCTTCTTCAAGAAAATTATCTTCCGTTTCAGCAGATTTTCTAACTTCTGTCATCTCTACCTCCCTAATATTCAAAACCCTTCAACAAATTATCTATGTCAATAATAAGACATATTTTTCCACTTCCAAGTATGGTACAACCTGAAACACCGTGAACTTTGTCAATGTTTTCAGGCAGCCCTTTTATGACAGTTTGAAGTTGACCTATTATTTCATCCACAAAAATAACGGCAGTCTTTTTATCGGATTCAACCACAAGAACAACCCCATCTGAAATATCCGTAAACTCCGGCTTGAGATTATAGACCTCATAAAGTCTGTAGACAGGATATAACTGACCTCGTATTTTTATGGTTTCAACTCCGTCCGGAGAGTTTGTTACCTGAGATTTATCGACTTTCTGAAACTGTTTTATAGCAAGAAGAGGTATTATGTACTCCTGGGTTCCCACTCTTACACGCATACCTTCAAGAATTGCAAGAGTCAGAGGTATTCTGAAAAGAACACGGGTTCCCTTACCTTCAGTGCTTTCTATGTCCACTTTACCTTTTATTTTCTCAAGATTCTTTTTAACAACATCCATTCCCACACCCCGACCTGAGACATCGGTGATTTTTTCTGCAGTTGAAAATCCGGGATGAAGAATCAATTTCAGAATTTCGCTTTTTTTAAGCTCTTCATCTTTTTTTACTATGCCTTTTTTTATGGCACTTTCAAGAACTTTTTTCTGATCAATACCTTTACCGTCATCCTCCACCATTATCCATACTTCACCTTCTTCATGTTTGGCTTTAAGAGTAAGAGAGCCTTTTGAAGGCTTTCCGATCTTTTCTCTTTCTTCCGGCCTTTCTATGCCGTGGTCAATTGCATTCCTTATGACATGAACCAGGGGGTCAGTTATGAGCTCTATAACTGTTTTATCTATCTCTGTGGACTCCCCTTTTATCTCAAAATCGATACTTTTACCGCATTTTGAAGAGAGATCGTGAACCAGTCTGTACATACGTTTGAAAAGACCGGAAACCGGTATCATACGAATTGTCATAGCAGTTTCCTGAAGCTCTCTGACTATTTTGCCCATCTGAAGTGAAGCTTTTGTGAAACTTTCCAGGTGAAGATTTTCAATTTCCGGATTGTGAACAACCATGTTACTGGAAATAACCAGTTCGCTTATCAGGTTTATAACATTGTCAAGTTTTGAAACATCCACCCGAATATCTTGCTGGGAAACTTTTCTATTTACTTTAGCAGTTTTCTTTTTTCTTGATTTTTTTATATTTTCAAGCTTATTGGCCTTTTTCTGCTTTTCAAGTGCTTTTTCTATGTCTGCAGATTTTGCTTTTCCAAGCTCCACAAGAATTTCACCGAGAGGTCTCTGCTGGGCTCTGAGAGCCTCTTTTATATCCTCTTCAGAAACAATATTGTCTTCGGTCAGAATATCACCGAGCCGTACATTTTTGTCGTCTGAAAGATTCAAATCATAACCTTTTGGCAGAGTATCCGCTATAAGCTCCAGATAAAGTTCAAGATGCTCTATGGAGCCGTCACTTTCATGTTCCATTTCTATGAGAGATACAGCTTTGTTGAGTACATCTGTGAACTGAAGAAGGATTTTTATCACCTGGCCTCTGTTTACTTTGAATTTCTCACTGAGACAGACATCGATCAGAGCTTCCATGTAGTGACCGAGTTTTTCAATGTCACGGTATGAAAAAAATCCTGCATTACCCTTGACTGTGTGAATCTGTCTGAAAAGTTCTTTTCCAATTTCATTATCTTCGGGGGATTCCGACCAGTGAATGAGATTTTCCTCAAAAGAGCGGAGAATATCTCTCGACTCCACCACAAAAGAGTCCACCATATCTTCTGTTATTTCAAATCCGTGTGTGTCATCAATCTCTTTAATGCCCTCTTCACCGTCTGAACTTTTATCTGTAAAGTCCTGGTTATCACCGCTGTCTAAAGATTTTTTCTCTGAAGGAACATCAACTTCCACACTTTCCTGAGTATCTTCAGTGTCTCCTGCAAAATCATCATATTCACTCAATATATCCTTAAACACAGACTTAAGTGCTTTTGCTTCTTCATCAAAAGCATCGTCAGTAAAATTTTCCTCTATATATTCAAAAGAATCGGATATGAAATCTGAAGCGGATACAAACTTATCAACAAAATCTTTTTTCATGGGGATATCCCCGGAACGAATTTTATCAAGAAGATTTTCCGCTCCGTGTGCTACATCCTGTATGTTTTTAAGATCAAGAAAGCCCGCTCCTCCCTTTATGGAGTGAAAAGCCCGGAAGACAGAGTTTATAAGCTCACTGTCTATCTCATCGGTTTCCGCCATATCCCCGAGAGTTATTATGTTGACCTCCAAATCAGCAAGAACATCCCGGCTTTCTTTAACAAATTCAATAATAAATTCAGCGTTTTCATTCTGTCCCGAATCTGCCATAATCACTCCCTGATTCATCTTTGAACAACGACGATAAAGTATATCATAATAAAAACAGATTGCAATTTATTTCAGCAGCCACAAAGTTCAATCTGATTGGGTCGGTTCGTTGTAACTTGAATCGTTCGATTCTGAACCCGACATGAAAATAAACTTGACTCTTCAATTTGTTTGTTGTAGTTTACTTTCGTAATTTTTATCTTTAAACAAAAGGGAGGTGGTAATGTTTTCTTTGAACAGATTAATGTTGTTTTTTCTAATTATTTTTTCTTTTTCAATGATTTTTTCCATAAGTGAAGAAAATTTTTCGGAAATTTACAACAACGAAGTTATACCTTTTTTTAATTCGGGTGAATTTGGTGAGTTCCAGGGAGTTGATAACATAACAATCTGTTACTGGAAACATGTAAATCCCATTGCCGATGAAGCAGTGGTAATTCTCACCGGATATACCGAAAGTTTTGTCAAATATGCTGAACTTGCTTATGACATAAGCCAGGAGGGCTACTCTGTCTATATGATGGATCACCGGGGGATGGGAACTTCGGAAAGACTTATCTCCGATGATCATTTTCCCGTATATGTGAAGGGATATGAAGATTATGTTGCTGATGCCAAAATATTTTTTGATACAGTTGTAAGCCCCGACGCTCATTTTAACAACTTTCTCATTGCTCATTCAATGGGTGGTGGTGTGTCCGCACACTACCTGATGAATCATCCGGATGATTTTACCGCAGCGGTTCTCAGTGCTCCCATGATGCAGGTTGATACCGGCAAATATCCCGAATGGTTTGCCTATTTTGTCACCAATCTCGCAACGGTTTTCGGACAGGGCAAAAAATACGCTCTCGGTGAAGGTCAGAGAGAGCCCGGAGAATTTGCAGACAACAGTGTGACAAGCAGTTACTCCAGATGGCATGTATGGAATGAAATCATAATCCCTGAAAATCCCGGCATAGAATCCGGTGGTGCAACAAACAGATGGGTCCGCGAAAGTTTGAAACTTACATGGGATGCACAGAAAAACGCAGATGAAATAGAAACACCTTTTATACTTTTTCAGGCTGAAAATGAAGCCGTTGTGAAAAATGACGGACAGGACAAAGTTTGTAATAAAGCCTACGACTGCAATAAACTGATTATGTTCGATGCAAAACACGAAATCCTCATGGAAAGAGACGAAATAAGAGATGAAGCTCTGGAAAACATCTTCGATTTCCTTGGAAATTTCTGAAAATTCTATTCTTTAATTATGGACATGTAACCAAAGTAAAATAAATATTCTCATCTTTATTTGAAAAAAGTCGCTGTTTTTTGTATGATGTTGCTCGGAAACTGTAATTTTGAGGGACGATGTGAAAAAAATTGAACTAAAAAAGATTTTTGAAGAATCTCAAAACATTGCCATTGTCGGCTTGAGCTCAAGGTCAGACAGGACATCCAACCGTATCGGAAGATATCTTAAAGACGAGGCCGGCTACAACATTATTCCGGTTAACCCCAACGAGGATTCCATTCTTGGAGAAACATCCTGGCCGTCTCTTACCGATATCCCTTCCGGTATCAAAATAGATATAGTGAATGTATTCCGGCGTCCCGAGCATCTTGAAAGTATTGCCGCTGAATGTGTACAACGAGGCGTGGGCTTTTTCTGGGCTCAGCTGGGAGTAAGTAACGACAAAGCTGCCGAAATTCTTCAAAAGGCTGAAGTTCCCTATGTAATGAATCGCTGTATTTTTGTGGAACATCAGCAGATATTTTTTAAATAATTATGGAAAAAGAAAAAAAATCCTCACGAATCGATATGCTTTTGACAATAGCTGTAATCGCTGTTGTTGTTTTTCTGCTGGGACACAATCTCATAAAATTTTACGGAATGGATTTCTTCACAAAAGGATCTGAAATAACTGAAATACCGGGTTATGATCCTCGTTCAGGTACAGTTTTTTCCATTTCAATTCCCAAAGATAAAACCGTAGTTATAAACTTCTGGGCAACATGGTGTGCAGCCTGTCTTAAGGAGATAGAGGAGTTTAAAAAACTGCATACCGAAATACCGGTTTTTGGAGTTATGAAAGAACCTGTGAATAAAAAAACACTTATTTCGCTTGATATCCCTTACAAAATAATTGTTGCCGATGATTCTTTTTTCAACTCTCTGATGATATCATCGCTACCCACCACTTTTATTATTAAAAACAATGTTGTGACTGAAATTTATCGCGGAAAACTCACCGCATCTGAAGTTATTTCTGAAATTTCAAAATGATGTTGCAACTTTTTGTTTCACTTCTTATTTCAATGATTTTTATGGTATCCTGTGAAGATCCTCTCGGGTTTCCTATCCCACGAGAAAAAGAGCCCAACGACACAAAAAACACATCCAACGGGCCACTTTCTGAAGGCAAAATATACCGTGGACGCATAGAACACGGAGAAGAAGCCGATACGGATATTTTCCACATACCTGCTCAATCAGGAAAGGTCTACATTATTGAACTTGAAACAGACAGTGAAAGATGTGATCCGTATTTAATAGCAGGTGACACTTACAGTTCGCTTAAATACGCTGTCTTCCCAGCAGGTGAAAAGGGGGTTATAGAAACCTTTCAACTTATTGATGACTATCTTTATATTCACATAGGAGATGCAGAATATCTAAACGAAGAAAATGAAACATGTGGTGATTTTTCATACTGGTTTCGAATAACCTCTCGTGATTTGTGTGAGTCCTGTGAAACACCCGTAAACCCCGGAGAAAAACTTCACTCGGGCTTTGACACAGAAAACAGCGGCCATCTTCTTTCATTTCAGATGGAAGATATCACCGGAGCTTTTTTCGGCATTTCAGTTAATTCAGAAAATGAAACCTCCAAACATGACAAGAAAATGTTTATACTCAACTGTGATTCAGGAAAAATACTGGCGGGAAATGATGATCTTGATTATGAAAGTGAAAAATTTGACCCTTATATTTATCGATATATGGAAAAACCCGGCAACAATTGCCTTGTGGTTGATCGATGGTATGCAAATCATACAAAAAAAATTTCAGACCCTTTCATCATAGAAATAACTGAACAACCTGTGGGCAGAGAGCTGGAGCCCAACGATCTCCTCCCTTTTGCCAATGCGGTTCCCGGTGATGAAATAACAGGTTATGCTGAAGAGGGGTTCAAACAAATAAAAGGAGTTCCTCAATTTGACAGAGATATGTTTCGTCAGGAACTTACTGCTGGAAAAGTATTTGGAGTAACATTGGAATTTCTCAGTGACGGAGAGCTTTACACAGAATTGTACAGCAGATCCCGTTCTTTCATAGGAGGAACCATTGTTCCCATGAAATTCAATTATTTCAAGGGAAAAAAGGGAGACATCTATTTTTTCAACGGATTTGTTAATTTCACAGGGACAACATTTTTTTCTGTTCAGGGTGAAGATGTCGAATATCGTCTCATTCCGGAATCATATCCCGTAACTTATGAAGAAACAGATTTTGGAAAAAAAACTTTTAACACTTCCCGATGCGAAACTGTTTTTGTAAAATACGATCTCCCCGACGAGAGACAAGCGGTAAGAGTAACGGCCGAATCTGAAAATCAAGAAGGCAATCCCGGTATATATTTTTATGATTCTGAGTACAAGCCTTTTTTAATTCTGGATCCTCATAAAGCCAATTCAGCCGTTCTTTTTAAAAGTTACGCATATGAAACATATTACATAGGAATATTCCATGAAGAGTGTGTTCCGGGTGAAGAGAATTCCATAACACTTAATTTTGATGAAAATGACAAAGAGCTTTCTGATCCGGAATTTTCAAACAATGAGGATGTTTTTGAAGTGCAGGGAAACAGTCGTTATAAGGGCTATTTTAATACAGATATGGATCTTTACAAAAACAGGTTTCTATTTAAAGCATCCGAAGATGGCTATCTTGTTCTTCAAACAGCTGCTGTGAGTGTCGATGACTATAGAATTGACACTGTGCTGACTGTAACAGATGAAGAAGAAGGTGTTTCTTTTTCCAACGACGACATGGTGGAGTCCTTCACATGGAACCCCTACAGCTATCTCAGAATACCTGTGATTAAAAACCGTTCGTACTCCATACTCGTAACACCTTTTATGGATTCAAGCAGTCATGTAGAGTCAATGAATATTGATATGGAATATATTCTTGACATTGTTTTTCAATAACGCTATCTTGTTTTTGCATGGTTTTATTCAGAATATTATGGAGGTATCGATGAAGCTTGCATCAAGGGTATTGATTTTTACGCTTTCTCTTTCGTTGCTTTTTATTTCCTGTGATAAGAAAAAAAGCGTTCAGGAAAAAGTTGACAAACGCATTCAGAACTATCTTTACACTATCAGAGACACTCTTGATAAAAACAAGGGCAGTGTAGAGGAGATTTATAACAACTGGCTCTCTTCAGAGATGAAAGACACTGTTTCTCTTGAAGAATACCGGGAACATCTTCTGAAAAGATACCAAGGGAAAGTGGGCAGAGAGCTTCGCACTTCATATGCAGAACTCGGCAGAGACAGTGACGGTAACTTTGTTCTTGCAACAGGACAGACTTCAAATGTGGGTCGCATGGCAACCGTTATGGACGGTGATGAAACCCTTAAATTCAAAGTGAGATTAGTTAAAGAAAGCGGTAAGTGGCTTGTGGAACAAAAAGATCTCATGGACAGAATTCTCGGACAACAAAAAGAAAAAGAAAGATTGGAAAGACTTCTTGCAACATATAAGGGCTTGATAAAACTTGAAAATGTATCGGCAAGACCTCTGAAAAAAAGAAAAGAAGAAGGCTGGGCGGAAATTCAAGGTGTCATTCTTAACGCCACTGAAGATTTTGAACTGACCAAGGTCGGGGTAAAAGTTCGTTTTAAAGATCAGAACGGAAACATCGTCTGGATCAGCGAAATATATCCTGTTATGAATATGCGCTATCTCGGACTCCCCTCTTCTGTTCTTCCGGGAGAAGCAAATGCATTTGAAGTCAAAGTTCGTCATGTTCCAGAATCATGGGATCAAGGTCAGCCCCTCGATTTCAACTTTTTTCATATAGATGGAAATCGTATGCTTAATGAAGAGATAGAAAAAGAGAAACAGAAGAGAGCAAAACTGAGAAAAGAGATACAGGATACAAAACAGGCGGATGAAGACGCCCGCAAACAGCTCAAGAAACTTTGGAACCGTGAAAAAGCACTTAAGAACAAAATAGAAGAGATGAAACAGAAAAGCAAAGAAGAAAACTCCCAATAATGGATGTACTAATATCAATAAAAATCAACATATTACAATTGTAAGACAAGGATTGTATTGACATGAAACAAGATATGTGCTACAAATTTGCCTGTTTTATTGCTCTTTTATTTGTGAGCTTGAATATATGTGCGACCCGGGATTATTTCATTACTCTTCTGACAAAAAAAGCCAGGAGAACAGCTCCGGGTTATTATAATCTTCACGAGGATTTTGATTCGAGTATAAAGGAGATAAAAGATAAGTTTGAAGAATCTCCCCTTATAAAATCGGATTATCTTGTGAATGAAAAGGGTTTTAAAGTGTATGTTTTTTACAACCACAGAAAAACCCCGCGATGGAATAAACTTTATGTTGTTCTGTCAGATGCAAGAGTAACAGCACGCTTCTATTAATTTCAAAAAGATCCCGGATCGTCTAATGGCAGGACTGCGGATTCTGGTTCCGCCAGTGAAGGTTCGAATCCTTCTCCGGGATCCATTCTTTAATCGACCCATTGGTCTAGCGGTTAGGACTCCGGCCTCTCACGCCGGCAGCAGGGGTTCGAGTCCCCTATGGGTCGCCATTTTTTTTAAATTTGCATATTCTCAGAAAAAATATATAATTTAAATTGTTAAGTTTGTTAATTTCTAAGGGGCAATTATTTATGAAAAAACTATCCGCAATTTTATTTGTCTGCGTATTGTTTTCGTCATGCATGACAGAAGAGGGGGGTTCTCCCGGAATAACAGAAGGTTCTTCCTGCACCCTTCCCAATGATCGGACCTGCAACAGTGATAATACCAAAATTCTTCAATGTGACATTGACACATGGACACTTTATGAGGACTGTAATTTTGCAGTTACTGGGGAGGTGTGCATAGAGGGAGCGGAAAATCCATACTGTGACGAACCTTCAAGCGGCGACACTGGAAACACCGGCGATACTGGAAACACCGGCGATACTGGAAACACTGGAAACACTGGAAACACCGGAAATACCGGAAATACCGGAAATACTGGCGATACCGGAAATACTGGCGATACTGGAAACACTGGAAACACTGGAAACACTGGAAATACTGGCGATACCGGAAACACTGGGAATACTGGAAATACTGGAAATACCGGAAACACCGGGAATACCGGAAATACTGGAGGAGATGAAGAATGTGGTAACGGAGTTCTTGACGACGGAGAGGTCTGTGATCCCGGTATGGAAGATGACGGCGGAAGAGATTGTTCTGAACTCGGCGATTATCAACCAGTCACCATCGCTCCCTGTAATGACGACTGTAAAGGATACGATAAATCTGTATGTACAAATAATTATCCAGACGGCGTTGAGGTTCAGGGTTCGGAAATAACTCTCTACCATCCCACCGCTGTTGAAATTTATGAGGAAACAGATTTTACAAAATCTGAAGCTGAGGGTGGACTGGGTATGACCGCCTGCGAAATGCACGGTTCTCTCGGAAGTAACAACATTTACGGAAGCATGTCCATCTCCCTCAATGCTCCTGTTATTGCAGGTGCTCCCCCTTCCTCCATAAAAGCTTCAGATTCTTTTCTGATCGAAGAACATTTTTATTCTGCAAACATGGGTGATATTTCACTGCCGCCTCCTTCACCGGACGGAGCTCTGTCTATGTTTTTTCAGCGAGAAAACCCTGATAAAGAGATATCCATACTTTTTTATGATTACAAGCTGGAAGGTTCTTCTCTTTCCAATGATTATGTGGCTCTTATGATAATGGGGCATCCGCTTTCCAACGGTTCTGCAAAAATCGGATTTCACGATGGATGCAGCGGTCAGCTTTTCATAGTTAAATTTCATGAGGAAACCGGAGAACTGGAATGCTATTATGCGGTAGCTGTTGCAGATAGTGATATTATAGGACATCCGTCTTCGGATATTACCATCTCTCACTGATTAAGATTAAGCCGAATTTTTCACAAAGAGATTCGATTTATACCTGAATCGTTTGATTCTGAGTTAGTGATTAAAAAACATGGAAAAGAGTTCTTATTCAGGAGAGTTACGCAAATCTAAAAGCCACCCGTCGGTTAATCAGCAATTTTCATAACATCTTAAGAACAGACGCCTTAATATATTTTATTTTTCAATGAGAGAGTCGTACGATTCAGATTATATTTAGATTACAAATATAGAGCAGCCGGAAGATGATTTTCCGCTGTCTTCCTCTTCTTCAGAAATATCATCGTCTTCAAGGGAGGAATCATCGTCTTTTTCGTCTTCTTCATCATCCTCTTCCTCAACTTCCTCTTCAATATTAAGAAGCTCTGTCTCTATGCTGTTTATTTCCGCGGCACCGGAACCGTAATTCACAAATTGAAAATAGTATCTTGAACCGGCTTCGAGACCTTCTTCAAAAATTATATTCCACTGGTTATCAGAATCTTCTCTTTCTATTTTCATATCTTTTTCAACACTTGCAATTTCTTCTCCAAATGAGTAGAGCACAGCTTCAGATTTTCTGGCAAAGAGATGAATATCGGGGGAACCGCCACCCATGTCTATAAGTCCGGATGAAGAGGCTTTGACTTCTGCAGAAACTCTTATTGCATTAATATCTTCGGCATCTTCAGGGATATCAATATAGTTCTGAATATATGCAGGAGCTATACTGACAGTTTCGCCGTCCTCTTCAATGGATATCCCACCGTCATCCATATCTTCCATGCCGGGCATACCTTCTGAAGAACCGGCAGCACAGTACATTTTTGATATTTTTTCCGAAGCATCTCTTGCTCTTATCTCTTCTGAAAAATTACGGTTGCTTACAATGGTTTCTATCTCATCTTTAAATTCCGAGAAAACATCATCATCCTCTACCATCGCCATGAAAACCGAAGCCCATTCACTGTATGTACCTTTGGGAGTTCCAAGAGCATAAAGTGTTTTAACAAGAAGGCTTGAAAAATCGTCAATACTCAGTTCGTTTTCAGTGACAAGTTGATATATTTCCCAGTTTGCAGCGAGAAGAGGCTGCCCGTCCCAATGGAC
>JAWOGE010000273.1:0-5905 GCA_046497165.1 bacterium
TGCAATAATAATTTTTAGTATCTTAATATTACCTGCCGTTTTGTCAGCATCTCTTTCGGGCAGAAAAGTCTGTCTGGATCCCGGTCACGGAGGAAGTGATCCCGGTGCTGTAAACGGTGATATCGCGGAAGCTGATATGGTTCTTGATATTTCACTGAGAACTCGGCCCAAGCTTCAAAATCACGAGGCTTCGGTTTTAATGACAAGAGATACAGATGCAACCATTTCTCTTCAAAACAGAGTATCCATTGCAAATAACAACAATGCCGATATTTTTATCTCTCCCCATTTAAACTCTTTTCACGATTCTTCGGCCCACGGAACTGAAACCTATGCTTATTCGTCCGGCGGAAATGGAGAAAAACTTGCATCTAAAGTTCAGACAAGGCTTCTGGAACACCTTGACAGATATAATCGCGGGGTAAAATATGCCGGATATTATGTAATAAAATATACCAGTATGCCGGCGGCTCTTTCGGAGGGCCTCTTTCTTTCCAACCCCTCTGAAAAAGAAATAATAGCTCAATCTTCAAACAGAGAAGCTCACGCTGTAGCAGTTTATGAAGCTGTTTGTGACTATTACGGAGTAACCCCTGACGACGACGGCGGTTCTGTTGGTGGAACAGGTGGAATAAAAGGATTTGTATATGATGAGATGGAAGGTGGCCCGGGTGATCCGGATATTCGCATTGCAGGTGCTGAATGCACTCTCTCGAAGGGAACAGCTGAGTTTAAAGACACCACTTCGTCCACGGGACTCTTTACTTTCAGTGATCTGGAGCCCGGAGACTACACACTGACAATTGAAAAAGAGGGTTATGTAACAAAAACAAGGGAAGATGTTTCTGTTATAGCCGATGTTGAGGGCTGGTATTCCACAGGTCTTGTAAAAAGCGATTCTACAGGAAACGCTTATCTCAGGGGATTTGTTTACAATCTTTCCACAGGACATGGAAATGTTCAGGAAAACAGAATTGCTGATGCTGAATGTGTTTTAAAAAACCTGACAACAGATGAAGAGCAAACCGTTTTTTCGGATGAAAACGGATTGTTCCGGTTTAACGACCTTGATACAGATTATACCTACAGTCTCACTATAAACAAAAATGGTTTTATAGGTGAAACTGTTGGCGGAATAGCTCTCAACGAAGGAGATAACTGGGCTTCCACAGGAATCGAAGAGGCTGATGCTTCTGCACTGGGAAATCTTGAAGGAACTGTAACTTCATCAGAAACTTACAGTGTTATTGTCAATGCTGTCTGTGTACTTACAAACAATGAAAGCGGAGACCCTTTTACAGTTTACACTGAAAATGACGGAACTTACTTTTTTGAAGATATGATTCCGGGAGATTACTCTCTTGAAGTAGATGCTGACGGATATTTCGCAAAGGAAGTTTCTGTGAGCATTATTTCAGAGGATACTGTTACAGAAAATGTTCAGCTTGATGAAGAAGATACCGGAAATACAGGTGATACCGGAAACACAGGTGATACCGGAAACACAGGTGATACCGGGAACACAGGTGATACCGGGAACACCGGAGACACCGGAAACACAGGTGACACCGGGAACACAGGTGATACCGGAAATACCGGAGACACCGGAGATACAGGAAATACTGGAGATAGCGGAGATTCGGAAAACACAGGTGATACCGGAAACACTGGAGAAGATGATATTGACGAAGATGAGGAAGAATCGAAGGTGGAAGATGAATCAGGTTGTTCTCTGACAATCATTTGATGAATCCCGAAAAATTTCACGGTTTATACATACATGTTCCGTTTTGTACTTCAAGATGCTCCTATTGTGATTTTTATTCCAAGGCAAATGTAGAAGAATCCGTAATAAAAGCTTACCAAAAACGAACTCTTTCGCTTCTGCCGAACGCTCTGCTGTCATCTGAATCAAGAAAACTCGGTTCTGTTTATATGGGAGGCGGCACTCCATCTCTTATGAACTCTTCATGGTTTAATAAAATTGCTGAGATTCTGGTTAAAAACTCTGTCAATTTAAAAGATATTGAATGGACTGTAGAAATTAATCCGGAAGATATTAGCTGTACATTTTTACAAAACCTGAAAAATTCCGGAGTAAACAGAATCAGCACAGGGATTCAGTCTTTTGACGAAAAAATCCTTAATATCATGGGAAGAAGAAGCAGCGTTGAAACACTCAGAAAGAAACTCCCTCTTGTGGGAAAATATTTTGACTCTTTTTCATGTGATATCATATACGGAATAAAAGGCAGAAGAAACATTGAAAAAGAACTCGAAGAACTTATGAACATCGCTTCTCCTCAACACATATCAGCTTATTGCTATACTCCTCCTGAAAAAGAAAAAGCCCCTGAACCTGCTGACGAGAATCAATCTTTACAAGAGGAAAAAATCCTCCGGGAAATACTTTTTGAAAAAGGTTTTGAACAATATGAGATAAGCAATTACTCCATAAAAAAGCACAGAAGTGTCCACAACATGAATTACTGGCTTTTCGGTTCTTATTCAGGAATCGGACCTTCAGCACACTCTTTTTTCCCCGAAAAAAAGCTCAGGCTTGCCTTTATCGATAATATTCATAATTTCATAAAAGGAGAACCTCCCGTTGAAAAACATCTTTCAAACTGCGAAATGATAAAGGAGTTTCTCATGATGGGACTCCGTACTGTTGAGGGCATAGATTTAAATAGGTTTCCAAAAAAATTTTCTATGGAGCCTGAACTTTTTTTTAATGAAATTCCCGGAAAGTTTTTAAAATATAATTCCGGAAGAGTCGCTTTCACAAAAACAGCACTGAACTATTATAACGATCTACTTGCAAAACTGTTTTGCATTGTTGAAAAAAATTGCTGACACCCCAATCATTCGATGCAGAAGACTTTTTCATTTTTCAATGATATAGTTGAATAATTCAGGTGACAAAATCATTTTCTTGACAATTTTATAATGATATGTATCATTTTCTTGCAATTTTATGATGTTGCTTTATGAAAAGAATTTTTTTTATATTCATCTTATTTTTGTTTCTTTCATTAGAGGTTGCCGGTGCGGATAAAGTTTCTACCAGACGCCATCAGGCTCTTGCCATAGGACAACTTTCTCTTTCTGTACGCCTTTTGAATCTTTCTCTTAGTCTTTCCGTTTCCCAGGCTGCCTCTGAAGATTCCATTTCATCAATTCTGTCAAATGTTTCAGAAACTCTAAAAGATTGTAAAAAAGCTGTTTTGATGTCTGAAAAACAAAATAAAATAGATAAAAAAATATTATCATGTACAGATACAATAATATCCTGCTCTGAAAAAGCCACATCTTTTTTATCTGAAAAATCATCTGTAAAAACAGTTAAAAAATGTGCCTCTTCATCTGTAAAATGTGTAAGCGATCTTTCTTATGTATATAATGATTTTTATGAAACTGAAAAAACAAAGGAGAATTAAATGTCTGATGTAAGAATTCTTATGGGAAGTGATTCCGACTGGGGTGTAATGAAAAAAGCTGTCAAAATACTTGAAGATTTTTCCGTGGATTACGATGTTTTTGTTTCCTCTGCTCACCGTACTCCTGAAAGAACTCTGGAACTCGTAAAATCATTCGAAGGATCATGCTTCATAATAGGAGCAGGAGCCGCCGCACATCTGGCAGGCGTAGTGGCTTCTCATACATGGAAACCTGTCATAGCGATACCGATAAATTCAACTCCTTTAATGGGTCTTGATGCTCTTCTCGCAAGTGTTCAGATGCCTTCAGGGATACCTGTGCCCACAGTAGCTGTTGACGGTTCCAAAAATGCCGCCTACACAGCCATTCAGATACTTGCCCTTTCAGATGATAATATGCGTGAAAAATTAATATCTTTTAAAAAAGAGATGAAGGAAAATGTTGTTAAAAAACACGACAACCTTATGAAAAAACTCTCCTGAAGGAGTCATTCATGGATTTTTTTTCTATTGAAGAAGCTGCATGGCATCTGCGTAATGGTTCTGTAGTTGCTTATCCGACTGAAACGGTTTTCGGTCTTGGATCTGTTATATTTGATAAAGATGCCGTTATGAGAATTAAAAAATTAAAGGGGATTTCTCCTGAAAAACCTGTATCTGTTCTCATATCCAACAATAATAGAGATATGGTTGAAGAACTGGTTGAAGAGTTAACTCCCGTTGCTCAGCGTCTTGTCAAATTTTTCTGGCCCGGACCTTTAACCATCGTTCACAAATGCAAACCTTCCATCCCCGGATACATTCATGGAAACTCAAATTTTATTGGTATGAGATGTTCCTCTTTTCCTCTTCTCAATAATCTTATAGATCTTGTGGGTCATCCCATAGTTTCTACAAGTGCCAACCTTACCGGTCAATCTCCTGCAACTTCATACGAAGATGTATTCAACTACTTTTCAGATGATATAGACGGTGTCATATCTTTTGATATGTCTTTATGTTCTGAAAAATCCTCTAAACCTGACAAAATACCATCGACTATAATAAAGGTTGATACCCGGAATTTTGAAATAATTCGTGAAGGGGCCTTAAAAAAAGAACAGATTTTTAATAAGATATATGACTGACAAGTTTTTTTTTACGACAAAAATCTATCTCTCGACACAATTTTTAACAATAAAATAAAGCTTTATCAATCTGTTACGGGTTACAGGTTTAATGCAGACTCATTGATTATAGCCTGGTTCATATCAAAATACTCCTCTCTCGACAGACAATCAAAAGTTATAGAAATAGGTTCCGGGAACGGCATAATATCCATAGTGCTCAAACACAGAGGTTTTATTCCTTCTATAACATGTTTTGAAATTCAAAAAGAGCTTTTTTGTATTTTAAAAAAAAATATAATTACAAACTCTCTTTCTCACTGCCTCTTTCCCGTTTCCGAAAATTTTGTTTCCTATCCTCTGGAATCTGAAAAATATGACGCGGTTTTCACTAACCCCCCTTACTATTCAGTGGGTTCAGGAAGATTAAGTCCCTCTTCTCAGAAAGCACATTGTAAATATGAGTTTTATGGATCTCTTGAAGATTTTTTCAAAAAATCATCTTTTATTCTTAAAAAAAAGGCATCTCTCTTTTGCATATACCCTGTTTCCAAAATTCAGTCATGTCTTTCCTGTGCTTATAAATATGATATGCATGCCAAAGAAATAATAATGACAAAAGAATATTACTCCTCTCAACCATCACTTTTCTGTGTAAGATTTATAAAATCAAAATCAAGAACAACCCTTACAGAGTTTGATACGATAACCATGAAAAAAAACTCGGGAGAATATACAGAAACAGGAAAAAACATAATGTTCTCTGATGAAAAAAATAATAAATTTTGACAATTTTCTTGAAAAAAAAGCATTTTAATGTGATTATATAATTCCTGAAAATTACAAATGTTGTAATGGTATGTGGAACAAGCTTAAAAACGAACTTGAAAAAACTGAAGACAGAAATTTTCTTAAAGCGTTTATAGCTCCTCTGAAAGTTGAAGAGGAGACAAAATCATCTCTTATTCTCTCGTCTCCCAGTAATCACATAATAACCATCCTGGAAAAAAACAATTTTCCGAAAAAAATATCTCTTATAGCCAATACATTGTTTAACTACGATATAAATGTAAAATTTAAAAAACGCGTTGAACAAAATTCCCCTAAACCTCTGCAGGAAAAAATTCCTGTTGGAAAAGAATCCTCTAAAAAAAATAGCTATCAGGAAAACAGATCTCTTAATAAGTTCTACACTTTTGACAATTTTGTACCCGGACCTTCCAACTATCCTGTCTTCGCTGCTGCAAAAAGTATCGCTCAATCCCCGGGCAGTCATTATAATCCCTTTGTAATATATGCATCTACAGGTTTGGGCCCGCCCGTGCCCGCGCAGGGGTCGTAGAGGGTGCGCACGGTGCC
>JAWOGE010000004.1:0-2615 GCA_046497165.1 bacterium
TTATGCTGCAATGATTGGCAGGAAAGTCGGAAGAGAGATTAACAATTTAAATCCTATAATGGATGCACACTTAGTAAGTGGCGACAGGGTAGCAGCTACACTTTTTCCTATTAGCTCGTCGGTGAAAAATCAGCATTGCCGCTTCCACCCGCTATATTCTGGAAATCGTTCATATCCGTGTTCAATGGACCATTGAATGAAACAGAATATTCACCTGTTTTTTCAAGACCGGGGTCGACGCCGTTATCATCGCTGTCCGTTGTTTCGTTATCATCTGTTGTTTCTGCTGTGTCACTGTCTGCCTCCATTTCCGACTGCTCTGTTTCTTCAGCATTTTCATCATGCGTCTCTTCAGAATTTTCGTCCGAAGTTTCGTCAACATCTTCATATGTAACAGAGTTATCGTTAGAGCAACCCGAAACAACTAAAAACATAATACATAAAAAAAACAGCATATTTTTCACGGTAATTTCCTCCCATACAATTCAAACAATATTTATGATAATTGATTTGCACAGAATGTCAAAACCTTACTCATATAACCTGAATCATCCGACTCTCTCATATTTTCCAACTCAGAATCGAACGATTCAGGTATAAAAAACTTATCAAAATCTTGAATTAAATGTTTTCAGACTGTAGTGTGATATTGGTCTTTATTATTTTTTAAGGAGGATATCATGATAAACGGCTTCGAAAAAATCCTGTCTAAAATGGCCGGGCAGATGACAAAATCGGAAATCAGGGAACTTCTGAAACTAACTCAAAAAGAGGGACTTATCTCTTTTGCCGGAGGATTGCCGGCACCTGAAAGTTTTCCCGTTGAAACAGTGAAAAATATAGCGGTGAAAGTTCTTGAAGAGGAGGGGACTTCAGCTCTTCAATACGGACAGACCGAAGGTATAATTGAACTTCGCGAAGCTATAGCACATCATTATCGTACAACAGGAGCAGATGTAACCGTCGATAATATCACCATCACAACTTCATCTCAGCAGGCACTGGATTTTATAGGAAGGGTTTTTCTTGACAGAGGAGATAAAATAATAGTGGGACTTCCCTCCTATCTTGGCGGGCTTCAGGCTTTCGGCAATTACGGTGTTTCTTTTATAGGAATCCCTTTTGATAAAGACGGCATGTGTCCGGAAAAACTTAAACAATCTCTTGAAACAATGAAACGCATAGGAGAAAAACCCAAATTCATCTATATAATACCTGACTTTCAAAACCCCGCCGGTATAACCATGCCGGAATCAAGACGAAAAAAGATTCTTTCCATTGCAGAAGAGTATAATGTTCTGATCATAGAGGACAGCCCTTACAGAGAGATTCGCTTTGAAGGAGAACACCAGCGAACATTTTTTGAACTTGACAACACAGACCGTGTAATAACACTCGGAACTTTTTCAAAAATATTCGCACCGGGATTCAGAACCGGCTGGGTTCTCGCCCACCCTGAACTTCTTGATAAAATAATAACCACAAAACAATCTGCAGACCTCTGCACCTCTCCTTTCAATCAGAAAATAATCGCACGCTATATGAAAGAGGGGTATTTCGAAAAAAATCTTAAAAAAATAACCGAAATGTATCACGGGAAACGCGATGCGATGCTCGAAGCGTTTGAAAAATATATGCCGGAAGGAGTCAGCTGGACAGAGCCTGAAGGCGGTCTTTTTCTGTTTGTTACACTGCCCGAACATATTGATACAAAGGAGGTTTTCATAAAAGCTGTTGAAAAAAATGTGGCTTTTGTAATCGGTCATATCTTTCATTGCGACGGTTCCGGTAAAAACACCATGCGTATGAACTTCTCCTATGTGTCACGAGAACAGAATATTGAAGGAATCAAGCGACTTGCTGAAACCATAAAAGAGTTCTTATGATATCTCAGAGGTCACACCGCGATCATATTTTACGGCTGTAGAGAGCAGGGTCCTTTTCGTCTCTTTTGAAATTTAGTTCATTCAGAAGATATTTGGACAGTGCCCGGCTTTCAGTTTTTATTTTATAAGTATGAAAACCTTTCTTTTTAAGCTCTTTATTGTATGTACCGTAAAGAAAATAAGCATTTTTAAAATCCTGATAATTTGGAACCGCATAGTCAAGAATAATTTCCACCACCCCGTTTCCAGCTGATCTGAACAAAGTAAGATTCACCGGAAGCATGTTTCTAAGGACAAAAACAGCTTCATATTCCGGCAGTTCCTCAAACTTAAAACGGGGAAAACGGCGTGTAAGATCTTTTCTGTAATACTCGAGAAAACGGTGAAGATAAGCGTTATCGGTATCCTCAAAAATAAGAAGTTCAAACTCATCTGTATTTCTTGCTATGCACCATAAATGCCAGGCGTTTACAAAAATTATGAAAACATTTACGGCGGCAACAGGGTAAGCCCCGACTATGGAGCCGTATATCACAAAAACAAGAGCTCCCACACTGTTTATAACTCTCAGTTTGAAAACATTGGTCATTGTAAGAGAAACAGCCACCAGAATTGAAGCTGTATACCCTGCTATCTCTATAAAAGACATATATTTCTCCTGAAAAATCTTCAACAGACGAAATTATACTTGTTCTTCAAAAGATTCATAGTTTTTATGAAGCTCGTAAT
>JAWOGE010000068.1:0-6922 GCA_046497165.1 bacterium
CGACAGTTTTCTTTTTTACAATATTCCGCTTCTTGTGGGAGCATCAAGGAAATCTTTCATAGGTAAAATAACTGGTGAAGAATCTGCTTCGAGGCGTCTTGCCGGAACAATTGCTGCTCATATGACGGCAATGGAAAGAGGTGCCGCCATAATAAGAGCTCATGATGTAGAGGAAGCACTGCATTCTCGAGATATGTATGTTGCAGTCAAGGAGGCTCCATGTTCATGAATTATCTCTCCGCTTTTTTTATGTCCATATGGGGAGGAGGCGTTTCAGATTTCATAATATCCATTGTTGATATAATATTGGTTTTCTTTTTTATTTATCGTTTTCTTGTTCTCATAAAAGGAACCCGATCTTTTCAGATCCTTTTCGGTATAATATTTTTAGGGTTTCTGTTTTTTGTGAGCGGGTTTTTAAATATGAGAGCAACGGAAGAGCTTCTCGGGGGGTTTTTTAAATATTTCATAATAATTGTTGCAATTATTTTTCACGAAGAGATACGCAACATACTTTCAAGTTTTAAGTTGGGAAGTTTTTTCGGAAGTGAAAACATACGGGGAACAGAATCCTCTTTTCTCATAAGAGAGATAAGTGAAACAATGGAATTTTTTGCTCGTGAAAAAACAGGAGCAATTTTTGTTATTGTGCGTAATGGAGACCCTGTTTCCTTTGCCACCGGTGGCGTGGAGATGGATTCGAAAGTAAAGAAGGAGATACTTTTTTCAATATTTAACAAAAACAGTCCTTTGCATGATGGAGCGGTTATTATAAATGAAGGTCGTATTCAGAGGGCCAGTGTTGTTCTTCCGCTCAGTACAAATCCTAACATAGACCCCAACTTCGGAACACGCCATCGGGCGGCCTGCGGAATTTCAGAAATGGTCGACAGTCTTGTTTTTGTTGTGTCGGAAGAGAGAGGGCAGATATCTTTTTTTCAGTCCGGACATATAACAAGAAACCTTACAAAAACTATGGTCAGAAAAATATTGGACCGGCATATGGAGTAACATGAAATTTCTGAAAAAAAATACTAAAGAAAAAGTTCTGGCTCTTATGGCTACACTTGTGATATGGGTTGTTGTTGTTTCTCGCTCCGAAAGACAGATGAATTTTGACATACCTGTTAAAATAACAGCTTCCGACGATAAGGTTCTTATAAACAAAGTGCCGGAAAAAATAAATATAAATGTGAAAGGTAACAGCTTTGATTTTGTTGCAATGAAAGAAAATAACAGTGAGATCTATTTTGATATCTCTCAAAAGAAAATAGGGATGAACAATGTTTATTTGAAGCCGGAAATGTTTGATATTCCTAAAAGTGTTATAATTCAGAAAATTGTTCCGGAGCACATATCTTTTGAAGTGGATGAAAAAAGAGAAAAAACGGTAAAAGTGGATCCCTATCTCGATGGTCAGCCGAAAAAAGGATACCGGGTAGAAAAAGTTGAGGTTTCGCCTGATGAAGTTGTTGTATCCGGTCCTGCAACTCAAATAAACAGGACAGAATCCATAACCACGGAATCTCTTTCTTTAAATAACAGAACTGAATCTTTTAACATAAAGAAGGGATTGCTTGCAGGTTCAAAACTTTTTGATATAGAATCTGATTTTTCTGAAGTGGAAGTGTCTGTTGAAATAGTCAAAGATATAAGAACTATGACATTCAGAGATGTCCCACTTGAACTTTCAGAAAAAGAAAATGCCGAATTTATACCGGAAACTATGGATGTTGTGCTTGAAGGTCCTCTGGAAATTATGGAGAAGATTAGAAATGAAGGTTTTTATCTTACAGTTGAAACAAAACCTGAAAGGATATACTTTACGAAAAACATAACAGTTGATCTACCCTATGACGAAGTGGTTCTTGTGAAAATTCAGAAAAAGCGTGTTAAAGTGATAAAGGAGAGATAGATAATGGTTCTCAAAAAAAGATATTTCGGAACAGACGGGATAAGAGGCTTTGCCAACAGAGAGCCTATTACAGTTGAAACTCTTGTGCGGATAGGTCGTGCAGCGGCTTGTTTTTTCAAAGAGAAGCACTCCGGTTGCGAAAAACTTCCACTTATGATAGGAAAAGATCCCCGTATATCTTCGGATATGGTTGAATCTTCAATTACAGCCGGCTTGCTTTCTGCAGGAATGGATGTTCGCGTGTCAGGGGTCATAACTACTCCGGCTCTCGGATATCTTGTTCGTACATCTGATTCTTCAGGTGGAATTATGGTGTCGGCAAGTCACAATCCTTTTCATGATAACGGGATAAAGTTTTTTAATTCCAGGGGTGAAAAACTCACTGATGAGGATGAGCTGGAAATTGAGTCGATTATGGAGAGAGATTCCTCTTCGGAACTTTCTTCAGGAGCTGATATAGGTAGAAGATACCAGTGTATTGATGCCCGTAAAAAATATCTCTGTTTTTTGAAAGATTCAATTTTCCCGGGAGAAAACTCTCCCTTATCAGGTATAAAAGTTGTTCTTGATTGTGCTAACGGTGCGGCTTACAAGCTGGCTCCTGAATTTTTGACCTCTCTCGGAGCGGAACTGATAACCACAGGTGTTTCTCCTGACGGAGTAAATATAAACGATGGTGTCGGAGCTCTTTACCCTGAAAAAGTCTCTAATATTGTTAAAGAAGGTAAGTTTGATGCGGGCATTTGTCTTGACGGAGACGGTGACAGAATAATATGTGTTGACGAAAAAGGAGATCTAATTGACGGTGATAAACTTATGGGGATTTTTGCTCGGGAAATGAAAAATACAAACAGGCTTAAAAACAATATGCTTGTTACTACGGTAATGACTAATTCAGGTCTTGACAAATTTCTTGATGATAATGATATCAGTATGCTACGCACCGATGTGGGTGATCGTTATGTTGCCCGTAAAATGAGAGAAACCGGTGCTGTTCTTGGCGGCGAATCATCTGGTCATATTATATTTTTTGGAATAAATCCCACAGGGGATGCACTCATTGCCGCTGCAGAGACCCTTAAATTGTTGAAAAAAAACAAAAAACCGTTGTCCTTTCTTTCAAAGGAAATAAAATTGCTGCCCCAGATAAAAAAGACGGTTCGCGTAAATTCAAAGCCGCCCATTGAAGAGATAGCAATTCTTGATGCAGCTGTGAAAAGTGCTGAAAAGAAATTGGACGGAGGGCGTATACTCATGCGTTATTCAGGAACTGAGCCACTTATGAGGGTTATGGCGGAAAGTAACAACAAATCGCAGGCGGAGATTGTCACTGATGAAATATCTTCAATTGTTAAAAAAATTCTCGGAGACTAATTTTTCTTAATAGGTTCAGAGGTTTATGATGTCGAAAAAAATATCAAAAAAAATGAAAGAACTTGAAAATATAGTTTCAAACCTTGACGGAGAGCTTGAACTTGAGGATGCTGTGGATACTTTTGAAAAAGGTATCGCTCTGGCACGGGATATAAAAGAACATCTTGCCGCCGCTGAAAATCAGATAGAAAAACTCACGGCAAAGGGCAGAAAATTGACTGATATGAGTGAAGATAAAGAAAAGGAGAACAGATGAGCAGCTGGAAACAGACCTATGAAGTAATGAAACCCTTCATAGAGAAAAATTTGGAAAAATATATGGATGAGATAGCGAAAGATCGTTTTATGAAGGATGTTATGCTTTACAGTCTCAATGCGGGCGGGAAAAGATTAAGGCCTTTTCTTTCTCTCATGACTGCTGATCTCCTATGTGAAAAAAGGGAAAAAACCATGCCCTATGCGGCGGCTCTGGAGATGATACACACATACTCTCTCATACATGATGATCTGCCCGCAATGGACGACGACGATCTTCGAAGAGGAAAGCCCAGCTCACATAAAAAGTATGGTGAAGATGTTGCTGTTCTTGCAGGTGATGCTCTTCTCACAGATGCTTTTTCTGTTCTATTTGTTTTCGGAGAGGGAAACATGAAAAGAGGCGGAGGCTATCTTGCTTCAGCAGCCGGTGTGAACGGAATGGTTCTCGGTCAGCTTAAAGATTGCA
Organism: bacterium; assembly: GCA_046497165.1. Lineage (GTDB taxonomy): Bacteria > UBP6 > UBA1177 > UBA1177 > JAWOGE01 > JAWOGE01. The sequence continues at coordinate 4,014 of JAWOGE010000068.1, forward strand.
GAACGCCTGAGTCTCAACGAGATCTTGAAACGCTTGACTGCATAAATAATCTCAAGACCGCCAGATTGATAAGTGCGGGACTTGCGGGAACAGCGGCATGGCTGGATAAAAGTCCTGACATGGTTTCTTTGCTTGAAGAGTTTGGAAAACATCTCGGGATCGCTTTTCAGATAACAGATGATATTCTTGATGTCACTTCAAGTGAAGAGATCCTCGGTAAACCTGTGGGAAGTGATGCTGTCAATGAAAAGGCTACATATCCTTCTATTCTCGGGATTGATAAGGCTCATGAATTTGCTGAAAAACACATAGAATCCGCAAAGAAAGTACTCAGACATTTTCCCGAGAGTTCGTGCAGAGATGATTTCTACGGTTTCACTGACTATATTCTTACTCGTGAAAAATAAAAGGGAGGAAAAATGCTTCAGAAAATAAAAAAAATGAATGTTTCGGAACTTGAGGCCCTTGCCGGTGAAGTCAGGGAACAGATGATAGATGTTGTTTCTCAAAACGGCGGGCATATCGCTCCTTCTCTCGGTACTGTGGAACTTACCATAGCTCTTCTGAAATGTTTTGATCTGCCTGAAGATAAAATAATATGGGATGTGGGACATCAGTCTTACGCATATAAAATTCTCACAGACAGAAAAGACCGCTTTCATACTCTCAGAAAGAAAAAGGGGATAAGCGGATTTCCCAAAATTTCAGAATCCTCTTTCGATTTTTTCGGAACGGGACACGGCGGAACATCCATATCGGCTTCTCTCGGCATAAAAGAAGCCCTACGAAGACAGGATAAACTTTCCAAAGTCGTTGCAGTTATAGGTGATGGTGCTATGACAAGCGGTCTTTCTTTTGAAGCAATGAATCATGCCGGAGATCTGGGAAATAATCTTATAACCGTTCTGAACGATAACGATATGTTTATCTCCACGAGTGTAGGCACTCTTTCCCGTTGGTTCAGCAAGAAGCTTTCCGGGTCCACATATTCTGTAATACGCAATGAAATAAAGGATATAATGAACAAATTGCCGGCTTTTTTTCACGGCAGGCGTATAATTGATATCATAAGAAAAACCCTTGAGTCTTCCAAATCTCTTTTAACTCCGGGGATACTTTTTGAAGGTTTCGGATATCAGTATGTGGGGCCCGTTGACGGTCACGATATAGAGGAGTTGACGGAAACAATAAACGATATAAAGCCTAACTCTTCGCCTGTGCTTCTTCATGTTCATACAAAAAAAGGTAAAGGATATCCTCCTGCGGAAGAAAACCCCCGGAAATTTCACGGACTTGGTCCCTTTGAAAAAGAGAGTGGAAAGTCCATTGGAAAAAAATCACATTCTTTTACCGGGTATCTTTCCGCATATCTTCCTGAAATGTTTTTAAGAAACGATTCTCTTGTTGCCATAACCGCTGCCATGCCCGATGGCACCGGTTTGCAAGTTCTTCAAAAAAAGATGCCTGACAGGGTTTATGATGTGGGAATGTCTGAAGCTCATGCTGTAACTTTTGCCGCCGGATTGGCAAGTGCTGGAATCCGGCCCCTTGTGGCGGTATACTCCACTTTTCTTCAAAGATCTGTCGATTCAGTGATTCACGATGTTGCTCTTCAAAAATTGCCTGTTGTGTTTCTTTTGGACCGGGCCGGAATAGTTGGTGAGGATGGTTCCACTCATCATGGAATTTTTGATATCGTTTATATGAGAATGGTTCCCGGTTTGACTGTGCTGGCTCCGAGAGATGAGGTTGAAATGGCCAGAATGATAGAGTTTGCGGTAAAACAGCCCGGTCCGGTATCCATCCGCTACCCCCGAAAAAGTGCTCAGGGTCGCAGAAAGTTTAAAAAACTGAATCCGGTGAAAAAAAACCGTGGAGAATTTTTGATTAAAAACAAGGGTAAATCACTTGTGGTGAGTGTCGGTGTTATGGCGGAACCTGCACTTATTGCAGCCCGTGAAGTCGAAAGAAAAGATATTTCGGTTTCCGTTTATGATTTGAAATTCATAAAACCGCTTCCCGAAGAACTTTTTGCTTATATTGAAGAAAACAATATAGAAAAGGTGATTACAGTTGAGGAAGGTGTCATAGCTGGAGGAGCCGGTTCTGCCATTGCAGAAACTTTACATGCGAAAAATATGAATGTAGAGGTTAAAATGATTGGAATAAAAGATGTTTTTCCTCTTCACGGAGAGCAGAACGAAATTCGTCATGACATGGGGCTTTCTTATGAAAAAATCCGGGATGCCATTATCGGAAATTAAGTTTTTATGAAAAGAATCAGCAGAAAAATAAAATTGGGTTCTCTGACAATAGGAGGTGGTGAGTCACCGCTTCTTCAGACAATGATAAGTACTCCTCTCGAAGAGTATGAAAAGGCGTGTGAAGAGGCCCGGAAATCTTATGAAATGGGGTGTGGTATTGTTCGTACCGCTGTCAGGAACAAGGAGGAGATCCCCCTTCTTGAAAAATTTGTTTCCCGTTTTAAAGGTGAAACAATTGCGGATATACATTTTTCAGCTTCCCTTGCTTTGCGTGCAGTTGAAGCCGGAGTTTCCGGCGTTCGTATAAATCCTGGAAACATAGGAGGCTGTGAAAAAGTTTCTGAAATAGTCGAACTTCTTAAAAAAAATGAAAATACAGCTCTACGCATAGGTGTTAACAGCGGATCTCTTGAAAAAGATATTTTGAAAAAACATGGGGGGCCCACTGTTTCAGCTATGGTTGAAAGTGTTCGGAGATGGGTTGGTTTTTTGGAAAATGAGCTTGATTTCATGAATTTCAAAATATCTGCTAAATCCAGTGATGTTGTTGATACAATTAATATTTACGAAAAAATTGCTGCTTTTACAGACGCACCTCTTCATGCGGGTATAACTGAAGCCGGATATGGAACAGGCGGAGTAATT
>JAWOGE010000272.1:0-5837 GCA_046497165.1 bacterium
GACAACAGTTTTGATTTTGCTCTCATGGTGACCACTATCTGTTTTGTGGATGATCCGATTCGGGCTTTTTGTGAAGCCCGTCGCGTCATCAGAAAAAACGGTCTCATGCTGGTGGGGTTTGTCGACCGTGACAGCACCCTTGGACATATGTACGAGCAGAAAAAGCACAATCACGCGTTTTATCACGCCGCAACATTCTACTCGACAGATGAACTGCTTGCATGTCTTCGTACTGCCGGATTCAATGATTTCGCATTCAGACAGACATTGTTTTCAGACAATCCCGGAGATGAAACAGCCGTTGAAGCTGTTCGACCCGGATACGGCTCCGGTGCCTTCGTGGTAATCAGCGCACGATGAAAGAGCAGAAGAGGTCAGGATAGCAAAATTATATAAAAACTGAGCAGAACTATTCTTCCTCTGTGGGATCTTCAACTTTACCCATAAAAAGAATGGTGTCTGAACGGTCATCTCTGATTAGATAAACAAAGGGGCGATTACCATAAAAGCCTGAAGGCATGGCTGTTTCTCCAACCGCAACTGCTGTGACTGCGGCAGCTTCGGTACCCTCTTCGTTTACTTCGATGTAGGTTTTATGAATTATGTCTGAAATATAAAGATTATCACCGTTTTCTGCGAGTTCAAGAAATCCGCCTGTTTTAAAAGCTTTTTCCATTTCGAGTGTTTTAAATATATCAACAAGTGATTTTTCATACTCAAATTTAAACTTCGGCATGATAACAGGAACCTCCTCTGTTTCAACAAGGTTTGAAAGATAACTGTCTATGCCGTTTTCTGCCATTTCAGATATAAGTGCGTCGATTGATCCTCCGTTGGGCACAATACCGTAAAATGCAAATTTTTCCCTTCCATATGGAAGCCTTATGACACTGTAATCACCCTCTTCCGAACCTGAACTGTAAAAATCAAAATCCTGATTATCTTTAAAAGTCATCATCTCAACAGTTTTTTTGGTTCCGTCGGAACAAGTGAACTCACCGTCATAGGTTGATTCTTTATCAAAAGTTATTGTCCATGCCGCTTTGAAATAAATTGCATTGATAAGATACATTACTGTGTCTGCACCTATCTCTTCGATAATTTTTTCTATTTTTTCCATGGTATTCTCTTTAACCCAGTCATTTATAACATCAACCGAGTCAGGATCATTAAAATCAAGAGCATAGGCTTCTGCGTCATAGGACTCATCAAGTACATCGAGGAACTTTTCTTTAACTCTCGGTTCAAAATCATCGTCCATCCAGACTGAATTAGCTATGGCAAGAATCATATCCTTATCGGCTTCAACGAGGCTCTGAATAAGATGATAAAACTGTTCGTTAACATCGGACATATCCATATCAGCAAACTCCATCACCTCTTTCATTTCATCAAGATTTTCTCCGCTTGCTCCGTTTATTGTCATGGCAAGTGCAATGGAAATTGAAAGTGGTGAAATCATCATATTTTCACCCTCTTCCTCTTGAGAAAGAGCATTAAATATCTTTGTCGCAAAAGCAGTGTTCGCTTCAGTTATTTCACTTGAAACAGAATCCGCATGTTCATCAGCCTCCTGATATCTCAATTGCATTTCATTTTCATCTTCACCGTTGCCATCATTGACTTCAGTATCGTCATTTACATCTTCTCCATCTCCACCGTTTGTTGAATTGCTGCAGGAAACTGCAAAAAGCATGAAAACAGCGAATAGAATTGAAATTAATTTCTTCATTTTGACCCCCTCTGCTTGTTTAAAAACCATTCTACAGCTCTTTAGTTACAAAAGCAACGGTGTTTTATTAAAAAATTTTACTTATACCTGAATCATCCGACCCTCTCATTGAAAAATGTTTTCTAACTCAGAATCGAACGATTCAGGTTATAGTCGTTGGACACGAGAATCTGACGGGAAACATTCAAATATAGAGAACTTTGTTATTCTGAATAATAAACCACATCATCTAATATGCCGGAACCGTCTCGCCCGCCGATTATCCAGACTTTGTCGTTGAATATCTCTACAGTTGCACCTGATCTCGGAGTAAAAAGGTTTTCTCCTGTAACTTTTTCCCAACTGACTCCGTCTTTTGAATGATAAATGATATCAGAATACCAATTTGTGTCGTGACCACCAAAAAACCACATTTCAGATTTGTAAACAATCGCATCATGTGAAAAAGTTTCAGGGGTATAGATATTAGTTTCATGGTCAACTTTTGTCCAGTTTATACCATCTTCAGTGTAGTAAACCCAATCATCACTCTTGGAAGGATATCCACCTATCAGCCACATTTTTCCGTCATAATCAAGTATCCGGGCTGAACCTCTGCTTCCAAAAGCCGGAGAATCAGTTTCAAGAGTCCATGTTATACCGTCAGTAGAAGAGTGAACATTGCTGTTTCCCGGATCGGTTGCCCCGATGACCCACATTTTTCCATCATAAACACCTGCAGCAGATTGAAAAACAGGACCAAAAGCCGCATCATCGGTGGCAAGAACCCAGTCTGTTCCATTTTCCGAGTACCACACATCTTTGTGAATGGGATATGTTGCCCAATCTCCGTCATTCTGAGACCTTCCCCCGAGCACCCAGATCTTGTCGTCATATACAAATGCCTGATGTCCGTGTCTTTTCTCAAACGGAGCATCCTCAACAGCTCTTGTCCAGTTCATGCCGTCTTCTGAATACCAGACATCGTTATAATCATATCCCTTTTCTGAATCTGCGTTATTTCCACCTATCACCCATATTTTATCCTGAAAAACTACAGATGCGGACAGATATCTTTTTGTCAGAGGATTTTCGCTTTCAACTTTGTGCCACTCAGATAACGGAGGCTGCTCCACACAGTAAAGACGGACATTTGTCCGGTTACAATTCTGAGGGTAAGCATATATTACATCATTATCAACTTTGTGTGCATGACCTACAGATCCTGTGCCACTTGTTGTTGTCCAGCCACCGCAACTACTAGCCATACCAAAATAACCACCTACCATTCCGGTCCATATTTCATTATTGTAAAATGAAATTGAATTATCGAGAGAAAATTGCAATCTCCCTTGAGCATCAGTTGAACCTATTAAAGTATCTCCATTGTCACGATAATAGTTCATATTTTTCTGTAAAGGCCAGTCATTATCAAGATCTCTTGTGCCGGAAACACCTATAAGTGCTTTATATTTCTGCTCTGTATCCGGTCTGTTTTCATCGCTGTTGCAAATTGTATCAGCACCTTCAACACCACCAAAATCACCGGATCCGCTCCAGTTGCTCATAAATATTCTCAATCCTTCGGGGTTTTCATTTATTGTCATATCTCCAACCTTGTCAGCTGATAAATCAGAGTTTGATCCACCTTCAGAAGTCAGATTACAATCAACCCATGAAGTACCGCCATCTCCAGAAAATCTGTAGTAATATTTGTATTCTCCTGCAGTTTCTATTGTAATCTGTTTATAATACTCGTGGTTGTCGTTATCCTTTTTGTGCCATGCGGAATCTTCACAGACAGGGGATGTAAGGTCTGTCAGATCAGAAGTATAGCACAGTTGAGCAGATATCATGTTTATGGAAAGATCGTAAGTATCAGTGACATTTTCAGAATATATCTGGCCGAAAATCGGATCGGTGGGAGCACCTTTTGTGCTTTCAAAACTTTCAGGATGCTGTGTTCCGCACCATCCGATATCAATTTTGTTTTCACTGTTTTCTGTAGGAACATCAAGAACCATTACTTCTTCAGAAGCATTGGGAAATCTTCCAATTGATTTCCCGGCAGAAATATTTTCAGACCATGCAACTGAATCAACTGTGGAAAAAGAGGTTTCAAAAATGACCTCATCTTCATCTGAATTTATTGTAACATCATAAATCATAAAAAAACCATTCTCCGGAATGAACCCGGAAAACAGTTTAAGATCTGATTTTGTCCGAATATTGAGGTTCTCAAGATACACTCCATTCTCATTCCTGTTATAAAGTTCAATCCAGCCGTTTTCAGGATTGATTTCATTAATTACAACCCCGCCGGCCAATCCCGTAACAGTTGAAATAATAGAAAATTTCTCAATGGTTATGTTACAACCGTCACTTACAATAACAGAAAAATGGAACTCCCCTGTATCTCCAAATGTAAAAGTGAAACTCCCATTACTGTTATCGGCAATTTCTGCAGAACCACCTGAAATATTATAAGTCAGAGAATCATCTTCTGTATCTGTAACATCTATTATAACAGAAACCTGTTCCCCTTTTTCAACATCTATTGAAGAACCTGAAAAGACCTCTCCACCGATAGTTACGGAATTTATTACCGGAGCTGTGTTGTCGAAACAGACAGAGTCTTCTCCATCTGTTCCATCTGTTCCATCTGTTCCATCTTCTCCGTCTGTTCCGTCTGTTCCCGGATCTCCCTGCTCTCCTTTTTCACCATCGACACCATCTTCTCCATCAGCACCGTCTTTCCCATCTGCTCCCGGTCTCCCGTCAGTCCCATCATCTCCGTCAACTCCATCTTCTCCATCACAGATGTAAGTGGTTTCCAGAATCTCATCTTCAACAAGCTCTCCGTCACCGTTTTCATCAAATCCGGTCTCAACTTTTGTTCCACCGTTTTCACAGTTTTCTCCCGGAGATTCATCACTTAATTGGGTCAACACTGTCCTGCCATCAGCTCCGGACTTGCCGTCCTCACCGCAACTGAATGCAAATACCGAAACAATAATTACAATTGCACTTAAAATCGCTAAGTTCTTCAAAGATTCCTCCCTGTAAAATTAATCAGACATAAAAGGATAATTAAAAACATTCTCGATGTCAACAATTATCCGATAAAAACCACATGCCTTTTTTAAGATAAGTTTCAGTTAGTTTTGCAACTTTATCAGTTTTTATATTTTTAACCGTTTCAAGATAGCGTTGATATCTTAAAGACGGAAGTTCCATGGCTTCTTCATAAGCAAGATTAAAAGAGTGGTAACTGTTGCTTCTCATTCTTATGCTGTTCTGAAGTTCGGTTCTTCTGAATTTTTCGACAAGATTTTTTTCATTCACAGCACCGTCACATATTTCAGTAATACATTTTTCAACTGCATTGATAACTTTTTTATATTTATCAGGCGATGTTACGGCTTCTATACTGATACAGCCTCCGGGTAAAAAACCGCTGGCCGTGACGGAATATGTATAAACGAGCCCTTCCTTTTCACGAAGTTCTCTGAAAAGTATCGAACTCTGTCCGGACAGAAATTCCGATATATACACCATTTTTTCAAAATCCTCTGTCAATATGCCCGGAATTCGTGATACTCTTGCAAGATAACATTGATTGCGGTTTCTGGAATCAAAACTTACGCGTCCTTCAACAGGGGTTATGTCCATTGGAGAGATGTCGAAAGGCATCGATTCATAGTTTGAAAAAATATCCGGAACAGTTTCATAATGCCGGGGCGAAACTCCTCCGGAAAGTCCTATGCCCCATATTCCACGGGAAAGAAACTCTTTTCTGAAATCGTAAACATCATCCAGCGTCAGAGCGGAAACTGAATCATAGGTTCTGTCAGCGAGAGAAGCGTATTTTGTACCCGAGAAAACATTTTTAAAAATCTCGATGTTCATATGATAGGAAGGACTTTGCTCTCTTACTGTCAGAGCTTGAAGTAGATGGTGTTTCTCCTTCTCAAAATCATTTTCACAAATGGGATTGGATATAATCTCTTCGGCAATTCTGAAAGCTTCGTCAACAAAGTTGTTTCCTCCTGTTATTTTTATACTTCCGCTGTTGTTACCGTCAATAACAGAAAGGTCCATGCAGTAGGTATCAAGATGGGTTTCC
>JAWOGE010000274.1:0-3904 GCA_046497165.1 bacterium
AATCCGCCCGGTTGAGGTCCAAGAACACCACTCGATTATTATCAAGGCTCCGAAAAGTGAGATGATTGACGACCTGATTTCGCAGAAAAATAATAAAAACAGAGGACGGACAGATAAAATCTCTTTCTGTTTCAGAAGCCGAACACAGAAAACAGATTGAAAAGGACTCCCCTGTGCTTCCGGTACGCAAACTTGCTAAAAAAGGACAAATTGAAAATATCTTTTTCAGAAAACACCCTGATTTTTCAAGAGTAACTTTAAAAACAAGCGGTAGTCTCGAGTACCGATTCAGAAAAATAAAAGGAGGATATGTCATCGATGTTTTTAATCTGCATAAAATGCCCGCACACCTTGTTCATATAATAGATGCGAGAGCTTTCAATGCCGAGGTGAAATATATATATCCTCAAAAAAAAGATGATATTTTTAAAATATATATAAAAGCATCAGATGAAATTGCCGTAAGAAAATCACAGGACGGTGTGTTTATTAACTTTGATTTCTTTGTACCTTTGTTGTGAAAAAAAAATCTTACACAAAATTCATAGAAGCCGACCCGGCATCTTTCCCGGTGGTTCTCCAAGATATATGCAAAAAACATGACAAAGTTCTTGTAGAAGCACCCGGAGACGCCGAGGCCGCGTCGCTGTCCCGTGCTCTTGACTGTTTTGGTCTTGAGTCAAAGGTTTTTTCTCCTTCATTTCTTTTGATGGAACGAGGAGAAACAGACAGAGGAACAGAGAAAGAGTTTGTTTCTCTCCGTGAAAATAAGATCAGGGTAATAATAACGACACCACTTTCCCGTAGACTGAGATTACCGAAACAGATTTCAAAACAAACCCTTGAATTAAAAAAAGGCACTGTGGTTCGTGTGGAAGAAGCAGTTAAAAAACTATCCTGCTTCGGATACAAAAGAGTTCCCGTTACAGAAAATTTCGGGGAGTTTTCCATCAAAGGAGACATTCTCGATATTGTATGCAAAAGCAGTCAATACGGGTTCAGAGTAGAGTTTTTTGATGATGAAATAGAAAGAATTTCAAAATATTCAACCATTTCTCAGAAAAACATACGAGAGGTTGAGTTTTGTACAGCTCATAGATTGTTATTTTGCAGAAATCTGAGTCCTGAATGGGAACTCTATCTTGAAAAATTTCTTGAAGACATCCCTGTCAGAGACATGATTTCCGTGAAAAAAGCCATAGAAGATGGTGCCTTGGATGCATGGGGAGCTTACTCTTTATGCTCCGACAATTTTTTTCTTGAAGAGCTGACAGAAATTGCTGTTGTCAGATGGGAAAAAATGAAAGGATTGAACAATTACGAAGATCGTATCCGTCTCCTTGAAAAAGAGAGAAAAAAAAGAGTTGAAGAGGGAGCTTTTCTTCCGCTTGATGTGAAATATTCTTTTAAAGAGTATGAAAAAACAAAAGAACCTGACTTCGATGTCAGCGGTTTTTTTTCTTCTGCCGAAGAGATAGAAAACCGCCATTCTTATTGGCGCAAACCCGACAGGAAAAGACAGAAAAACCCATTGCTTCTGCTGTCAGAACTTTCTGAAGAAAATGCTGTTGTTCTTTTTACAGAAAACCCCGAAAAAGCACTTCAATTGACAGAAAAAGGTCATATTCCATCTCTCCCTGTGGACATTCTTCCAGATAATATGGAAAAAGGTGTGATATATATTCTTGAAAAAAGTGCCTGGTTTAAAGATGAAGCCGTGATGTTCCTGAGAAATGACAACACGGTTTTTCTTGCTGCTTCAATTTTTAAGGAGAAAATTTCCGGCAAATCTACAAAAAACATCGAAGAGGAACAGCTTTCAGAGGAAAAAACATCTCCGCCTTTTGAATTGGAAGAGTTGATACCGGGAACCTATGTTGTCCATTATAAATATGGAATCTCTGTTTTTGAAGGAACCGCTCTTAAGAAAGGTATTGACTGTGTTAAGCTACTTTATCAGAATGATGACAGACTTTATCTGCCGGTATACAACATGCATATGCTTTACAAATACAATTGGGAGGAAGGTCATTTTCCTCGTTTAAGCAGCCTTCGCACCGATTACTGGAAAAGAGTCCGCTCTTCAGCCCGTAGGCAGATTGAAAAAGTAGCTCATAAACTGCTTGATCTTTATGCAGAAAGAGCTGTAAACAAAGGATTTTCTTTTAACATTACCTCAAATATGCTTAAAAAATTTGAAAACGACTTCCCCTACAGAGAAACATCTGATCAGAAAAAAAGCATCCATGAAATGAAGGCGGATATGGCTTCTTCTACAGTAACAGATAGACTTCTTTGCGGAGATGTTGGGTTCGGAAAAACGGAAGTTGCAATGAGAGGGTGTGTAATAAGTGCATCTGAAAACAAACAGTCGGCGATTCTTGTTCCCACCACTGTACTTGCTCTTCAGCATTTCAGAACTTTTAAAGAACGGTTTCGGAACATGCCTCTCAAAATAGAAATGTTGAGCAGATTCTACTCCCATTCAAAACAGAAAAAGGTTCTTAAAGGCCTGCAGACAGGAACTGTTGATATAGTCATAGGAACACATCGTCTTTTAAGTAAAGATGTGAAATTCAAAGATCTGGGCTTTCTTGTTGTGGACGAAGAACATCGTTTCGGAGTTTCACACAAGGAGCGTATAAAAGAGATGAAAAAAGGCGTGGAAACACTCTCTATGACAGCAACACCCATTCCGAGAACTCTTCAGTTGTCTCTTCTCGGAGTCAGAGATATCAGTTTTATAAAAACTCCGCCACGGGAAAGAAAAAAAGTAAAAACACATGTTGTGGAATTCAGCGAAGAGATTATAAAAGAGGCTGTTTTGCGTGAATACAGGCGTGACGGTCAGATATATTTCGTACATAACCGTATCTCTTCTCTGGATGACATGAAACAGCGGCTTGAAACAATCCTTCCGGAGCTTTCAATATGTACAGCTCACGGCCGGATGGAAGAAAACGAACTGGAACAGGTCATGGTAGACTTTGTCTCAAAAAGATACGATCTGCTTCTTGCCACAACACTCATAGAAACCGGTATCGACATACCTATGGTAAACACAATAATTATAAATCGGGCAGACACTTTCGGCCTGGCACAACTTTACCAGTTGAGAGGAAGAGTGGGAAGGTGGAACCGGGAAGCTTCGGCATATTTTCTTGTTCCATCTCTACGCTCTCTCAGCACTGAAGCGTCAAAAAGACTTTCTGTTATAAAAAGCCACGAAAAGCTCGGCAGTGGTTACGATGTTGCCATGGCCGACCTGGGAATAAGAGGCGGAGGCAACATCCTGGGAATCAGTCAAAGCGGAAAATTGAAAGGTGTTGGCTACGAACTTTATCTCGATATGTTGAAAAAAAGAATTAATGAACTACGAAACCATGAAAAAGGAATAATATCCGAACCTGTTTCTCTGGAAGGGGATGTCGATGCTCTGATTCCTGAAAATTATATAGAAGATGCCAATATGCGCATAAATTTTTACCGAACCGTATCAGCTGCGGAAACGGAGGATAAGCTTGAATATCTTTTTGGAACTATTACAGACATGTACGGGCCTCTTCCTAAACAGGTACAGCGTCTTTTCAAACTTTCAACCATAAAAATCGCCGCAACCGGAAGTGGAATAGCAAACATTATTTTCAGAAAAAAAGGTTTTGTCTTAAGCATATCGGAAAAAGCTGTTCCCCGCAACATTGAAAAAACATATAAAATTATAGAAGAAAAAAAGGGCCGGTTCACTTCATCATATGAACTGTTCTTTCCAGACAACAATCTGAAGTTTGTGCTGGCCACTGTAAAAAGTCTGAACGGATGTTTCACTGTTTTCTGATTTTACGCCCCCTGTCTGAATCAGGATTGACCGGGAACCTCTGAAACCATTCCCCTTCAGGGGTAAGGG
>JAWOGE010000297.1:0-4268 GCA_046497165.1 bacterium
CAATCCTGACGATGAGCGTTATACATCCCTTATCGGTAAAATGGTAGTTCTTCCTCTTATGGAAAGAGAGATTCCGGTGTTTGCTGATTCTTTTGTTGAAAGTGAATTCGGAACCGGTCTGGTAAAGGTCACGCCTGCTCATGATCCTAATGACTTTGAAATGGGTCAACGTCACGGACTTGAAGAGATAAACATACTTGATAAGAATGGAAATATAAACGAAAACGGTGGAAAATATAAAGGATTATCCCGCTTTGAAGCACGGAAAAAAATTGTTGAAGACCTGAAAGAGCTGGGTCTTCTCGAAAAAATTGAAAAACATGATCACTCTGTGGGACACTGCTACAGATGTTCCGAGATAATTGAGCCCTATCTTTCAAAGCAGTGGTTTGTGACCATAAAGCCCCTTGCTGATGAGGCAATAAAGGCCGTAGAAGACGGCTCAATCAAATTTGTTCCTAAAAACTGGGAGAAAACCTACTTCGAATGGATGCGAAATATACGTGACTGGTGTATATCAAGACAGCTCTGGTGGGGACACCGGATACCTGCTTTTTACTGCAGAGACTGTGATGAAGTCATTGTATCTATGGAGGATCCTTCAGAATGCAGTAAGTGCGGCTCAAATAATCTCACCCGGGATGAGGATGTACTGGACACCTGGTTTTCATCAGCCCTCTGGCCCTTTTCAACTCTGGGATGGCCGGAGGAGACCCCGGAACTCAAAAAATATTATCCGACAAGTGTTCTTGTCACTGGTTTCGATATAATATTCTTCTGGGTTGCCCGTATGATAATGATGGGACTGAAGTTTATGAAGGATGTTCCATTCCGGGATGTCTACATACACGCTCTCGTCCGGGATGAGCATGGTCATAAAATGAGCAAATCCCGCGGAAACGTAATCGATCCAATTCTAATGATGGATCAGTATGGCACTGATGCCTTCAGATTCACCCTTGCAGCTTTTGCCGCACAGGGACGTGATGTAATTCTTTCAGAAAAGCGTATAGAAGGCCATCGTGCTTTCTGCAACAAGATATGGAATTCAACCAGGTTTATCCTTATGAATCTTGGTGAGGATTTTCAGCCCCGGAAGCCTCAACCTGAAGTTCTTGAAGTTTTTGACAGGTGGATACTTTTCAGATTGAACCGTGCTGTTGAAAATGTTGACCGGGCCTTCAGTGAATACAAGTTTAATGAAGCTGCCCATGAAATTTATGAATTCTGGTGGCACGAGTTCTGTGACTGGTATCTTGAGCTCACAAAGCAGAGGCTTTATTCAAAAGATTCAGCCATGGATAAATCCTCCGACTCTGCAAGGCAGGTTTTATTCTATGTGTTGAAACAGGTTCTGGCGCTTGTTCACCCTGTAATGCCTTTTATAAGCGAAGAAATATGGGAGAAGCTTCCCGGTACAGATGGGCTTCTTGTTACAGGTGAATGGCCATCCCCTGAACCGGCATTTAATTTCGAAAAAGAAGCCGGGCGTTCAGAGCTGTTCAAAGAGATTGTATACAAGATACGTAACATCAGAGGAGAGATGAATATCCCCCCTGATAAAAAAGCGGATGTGGTTTTTAAAACTTCAGGTTCAGACCTGCGGCAGTTAATAGAAAGTGAAGAGAGCCACATAAAGGCTCTTGCTAAAGTTGAGAATATTACAATCGATTCAGATTATAAAGCTTCCTCTACAGATGCCTTTGCGGTTATGCATGAACTGGAAATATATCTGCCTCTTGAAGGTCTTATTGATCTTGATAAAGAGCGGGCCCGTCTCGATAAAGAGATTCAGAAAGTTGAGGCTGATCTTGCAAAGGTAACAGGAAAACTGGATAATCCCGGATTTACCGGAAAGGCTCCTGAAGCTGTTATAGAAAAAGAGAAGGTCAAAAGAGATGAGCTGACCGGCGTTCTGGCCGGACTTAAAGAAAGCAGGGCAAAGCTGGGTTAGTCTGCTTCCGGTTTTCAAAAAAAAGGCCGCCTCAAACTTTGTTTGAGACGGCCTTTTTTTTTATGGAGGTCTAATCTATGCGTAAAGTTTGTCAATCTGATCTTTGTAATGGTCTATAACTACACGTCGTTTCAGCTTGAGTGTCTGGGTAAGCATTCCGTTATCAACTGAGAAATCTTCAGCGAGGAATAGAAATTTTTTAGGTATTTCGTATCCTCCGAAGTTCTGCTTCAGATGGTCGGCAATCTCCGCTTCGATCATATCTGTAAACTCTTTATTGTTAACCAGATCCTGAGGTTTTGCAGATACTCCTTTTTGTTCAGCCCATCTTGCAGTAACTTCATAATCAGGAAGTACAAGACAGATGTTGTATGGTTTTCCGTCACCATAGATCATTGCGTTTGCAACGTTTGGAAGAAGCTTGATCTCTTCTTCTATTGCAGCAGGGAAAACATACTTTCCGTTTTCAAGTTTGAACTGCTCTTTAATTCTTCCGGTAATCCATAGAAAGCCGTCTTCGTCAAATCGTCCTCTGTCGCCGGTTCTGAAACCTCCGTCAGGCATTATAACTTTTGCGGTTTCCTCCGGTTTGTTGTTGTAACCTTTCATTATGTTGGGGCCGTAGACTACGATTTCACCGTCTGTTGCGCCCTCTTCAACAACTGACTGGTCAATTACAACCTTCTGTCCTTCAAGTACTTTTCCTACGCTTCCGATTCTCCAGGCTCCGGGTGAGTTCATTGTTACTGCAGGTGATGTTTCGGAAAGTCCATAGCAGTCATAGGTCGGTATCCCCAGATCATAAAAGAATTCTCCAATCTCACGGTTCATTGCCGCACTTGCAGTTAGTGATCCTGTCAGGCGCCCGCCCAATCTTGCGCGTATTTTTGAGAAAACCAGTTTGTCAAGAATAGCAAACTTAATATTTGTTGCAAGATCTGATTTCCCTTCTTCTGCCAGCTCTCTTTTCTTTTTTGCGTTTCTGCAAGCAGCGTCAAAGAGTTTTTTCTTTAGACCGCCCTCATCTGCCATTTTCATCTGAATACCATCGTAGATTTTGTTGAAAACACGGGGTACAGATATAATATATGTAGGACGGACCAGGTGAAGATCCTCTGCAAGAGTAGTAACATCTCTCATGAATCCAAGAGACCCGCCGAACTGGATCCAGTTATTGATCTCACCGCTGAGTGCATAGGAATGAGCCCATGGAAGCATTGAGAGGCCCACCTGGTGTTCCTGAAGCTCGGGATAGATTTTATATCCCCCGCGTGAACAGTAGGTAAGGTTTCCATGGGAAAGAAGAACTCCCTTGGGATCACCGGTTGTTCCTGATGTGTAAATGAGAACTGCAATGTCATCATAGTGAGGAATAACCGGGTCAGCAGGATTTTCCTCTCCAAGTTTCTCCAGTGCAGCAAGGCTGTTATCCCCATCGGATTCTATAATATAGATATATTCAAGTTCGGGAATTTCGTCTTTGAAATGTTTGATCTTTTCGTAAATTTCAGGCGTTGATACCAGAAGAAACTTGATTTCACTGTCTTTAACAATGTATTTCCAGGTCTGAACAAGCTCTTTTTCATACATGGGAATGTATCTTGCATTTCTGCCATAGGCTGCATAGGCAAGAATTACCCACTCAGGCCTGTTTCCTGAAATAATTCCTACACCGTCATTTTTTCCGATACCGAGTTTTGCCAGCCCTCCACGGGCGTTTTTGATTCTTTTGCCAATCTCTCCGTATGTGATAGAGTCCAGGGTGCCCTTATCATTTCTCACCCAGAAAAGTACATTTTTACTGAACTTATTTTCGCTTTCTATCCACCATTCAACAAGATTGTCAGGTTTTTCATAGGTCCACATATATGGCCTCCTATATGTAATTTAGTTTTTTTGATTGCATTAAAGACTTAAAGTCATGGATTTTATGTAAAAATTGCCCCTTAGCGTTATAGATCAGAGATGCTGAACTTTGTTCGGGTTATGGAATAGTTCTTTGAAATGTTGAACAATGTTCGGTTAAAGATTAAAACACGACACTTCCGGGTCAAGATTTATTCGAAAAAAAATGTATGTTTTTTTGTACCTTTTCAACAACAGGGGGCTCCCGGGACGCCTCACCCCTGTTTCATACCAATTTGAAATATTATTAAAAAAGCCTTGCTTTTTCATACTTTTATCTGAAAATTTACGTAGAAATTAAATATAATCTGGATAAAAGGCGTAAAAAATGAATAGTGATCACTACGACCTTATAATTGTCCGATCCGTACCTGCCGGAATCTTTACCGCTCTTGCATCACTGAGAATT
>JAWOGE010000032.1:0-18734 GCA_046497165.1 bacterium
AATCCGCATTGGAAAATGGATATCCTGCAGAAGAGATTTTTGAAAAAAAATCTGACTGGGGCAGTCGAGATGTACTTGAAGCGATAAAATTTATGCTGACTTATTATGGAGACCCTTCTCTCAGACTGGGTGCTGAAAGTTGTGATTCCGATTCTGATTGCGATGACGGCATTTTCTGCAACGGAAAAGAGTACTGCAACAACGGGTTCTGTGACATAAAAGAATCTCCTCCGAGTTGTCCGCAAACAGACAAATCATGTCATATAAATGTCTGCGACGAAGAAACACAGGGATGTGTGCTAATAAAAAAAGATGACGGGGCTTCCTGTGGAAATCCTGATAATAAATGTCTGGAAAGATCCATATGCGAAGATGGTGTGTGTATTGAAAAAAATCCTGTGGACTGTTCCGATCTTGACTCTGAATGTGGAAAAGGAACTTGCAATCCGGATACGGGCAGATGTGAAATAAAACCAGACGAATCCTCAGAAGGCAATGCCTGTGATGATGGAAACTTCTGTACCGTCGATGAAAAATGTAAAAACGGTGTGTGCCGGGGTGAAGAACGAGTATGTGATCAGGAAGAATCTCCGCAGTGCAAAAGACTCTATTGTAATGAAAAAGAGCAGAGCTGCACAGCTGTACAGGATAGAGATAAAAACGGTGTATCATGTGTTTCTGAAGAAAATTACAGAGGATATTGTGATTACGGAGAATGTTTTGTTCCCGATAATGCTGAAAAAGTTGGAGAAAATAAAGGCGGCTCCGGTTGCTCTTTATCGATAATACCGTAAATATTATAGTTCGCTGTCTGTTCCCATAATCTCAAGACCCGCAAAACTGCCCGTATCTTCAAAAACAGTTTTCCCGGTTTTTTTTGAACTCAGTCTTACTTTTATTGCCGAAGTCATGCTTTCAACGCATTTGTACTCCATACAGCCGTTTACAGGAGCTTTCATAAGTGCAGAATCCGAAGATTTTCTCATATTTTTAAAAGCCATAACCTCTAGTTTGAAGCGTCTGTTCTCTATTACACATGAAAAAGAACGGTCTTTTATATGACGATGCTTTAATAGGAAACCGTTGTGAGTAGCAAAAGTATAAGTTTTTCCATCACAATGTAGAACAGCAAAAAAACCTTTTATCTTAAAGAAAATAAGCGGCATTTTTGCCAGAGAAAAAACAAAAGAGTTCCCGGGTTTTGAAAAATGATTACTCTGCATCCAAATCCAGTGAGAAGGAAAGGACCGCCCCCAATCTTTTTCAAGATATCCCCGCCCCTCTGAAAAATCCACACATCTGCCGTCAATATTCAGAACACCGTTTATTTTATAATCAAGATTTATTATTCCGTGACTGCATTCAAGAAAAGGAAACCATGTAAGCCAGCTCATTATACCCGGACGAAAAAAAGAGGAGGGATAACCGGTTATGGATGAAAATAGCAGAGTACCGTTTATTTCTGTTTTTCCAGAGGATATGTCCAGCGAAATAGAGTTCGATGTAAAAACATTTTTACCCACCGATACCCTGAATTCGTCAGTTTTTGCCTTAAAATGATTTTCCGGAAAATTTATATATCTGTATTCACATGTAATGCCGTTTAAAACCTGTATGAAACTGTGTGATGTTTTGTTTTTTTTATCCAGAGATATCCCGGGAATAAAAGCTATTATAAAATCACCAGCTTTGTTCACAAGTTTATAATACCAGCCTTCAAAATAAATTTCATTTGAAAGCGACCCCTGGAATCTTTCAGGATAAAACTTTCTGAAAAGCCTTTTCATTTTATCAGACTTTTTTATCTATGGATGAACCGGATTTTTTGTGCTTTCTGTTATATTGGCGAAGTTTGTTTTTAGATGTCCTTATTTTGCTTATCTCCTTACGGATGCTCTGTAAATGATTTTCCGCAAGCTCTCTGTTCAGACTTTCTTCATTAAGCATTTTTTCCAAAAGCTCACTGTTTCTCTTCCTTGCTTCCTTTTCATCGGAATCCATGTTCAGTTCGGGCATTTCATCGGAATTTGACTGATTACGCTCCAGAAGATTTTTTATATGGATGCATTTTTCAATGAGATGATCTTTTCTGTTGAGTAACTCAGCTATTTTTTCAGTCGGAGGAACACTCTCCTTCATAAATCTCTCTATCTGTGAGTTTATGACCGACAACTCCTCGTAATGGGAGTTAAGTCGCGAAATAAGGTCAGAACGTCCCATTAATTATCTCTCTTTCTCTTTATTTCTTCCATCTGCCTTTTGAATACATACTTTGCCACAATACGCCGGGTAGGTCCATCTATATTTTTGAATTCGCAACATATCCTTTGATTGTATTTTTTATGATGAACTTTGGTTATTATGTTTCTCACGAGAAGATTAACTTTAAGAACATGACCTTCCTTCATTACAATATTAACAGTATACTCTTCATCAACTTCAAATCCGTGCTTTTCAAGTGCAAAAAAAGATATCCCGCCTTCACTGATATCAAAAACAGGAAGTTCGGAAACTTTATCCATGTTCAGAGGAGTTATTTCTATATCGGTATTCAAAGGTGTGTTCACCCGGAAAAATTGACGGCGTTGAAGACGATATACCGCTTTCGGAAAAGTCATTACAAAAGTATCGGTGGTTTTTATGTGATGGTAAAGTTTTGACATGAATCCACAGGCTATGTTGTCTATTTTATATGAGACAAGAGCAATTTTGTCCTCAAGCAGAATTATCTTTCTTGAATAAGGAACCAGAGAATCAATTATAAAGAAATAATGGTTATCCTTTTTTACAATTTTGAGAAATAATGAAGACGCGTGAACTATCCGTTTTTTACCCATGGAAAGAGTTATTCGTTCTCTGTCTTTCATGACTTGATACAGGTTGTTTTTTCTTTCTTCAAAATCTTTTAAAACCTGTATTTCGTCAGGTGGAGACTTGCCGCTGAGAAGAAATTTGAAGTGCTTCATTTCCGAAGAATAATCCTGCCTTTTTTATTTCGCAATTTTTCTTCTCTCCTTCTTTTTTTATGACATGAACCGCAAATCGGGTTCCCTTCTATTTTAAGCGGGTCAACCGTTTCTCTTATATATTCACCGCACAGATAACATATGAATTCATAATAAGTTTTTCCATAACGCTCTTTCTTTTTAACTTTATTAAGCTTCTGTTTTCTGTTGAAAGAGGTCATGCAACTGTTGCAGAGATAATTTCTTCGTCCGTCGGCATGAAAAGGCACATACTCGGTACGACCGCATTTTGAACACACAATTCTTGATGAAACTTTTATTTGTTCATTTTTTTCGTCAGACATGAAACCTCCCTTTACAATCTAAATAATACATAATTTAAACACGAGTGCAACATTTTCACAACCTAACTGAAAAGAACAAAAAGATTCCATATCTTTATAGTAACTATAACCTGAATCGAACGATTCAGCTATAAAAAAAACCCCTCAAAAAGAGGGGTTCCTGAAAATTCGGTAGAAACTGAATTTATTCAGGCGAAATAGCATCCACGGGACATGCATCTACACATACACCGCAATCAGTACATGTATCAGCATCGATAACATATGTACCGTCACCTTCTGAAATAGCTTCAACCGGACATTCTCCTGCACATACGCCACAGGAAGTACATGTGTCAGCATCAATTTTGTGTGTCATAATTATCCTCCTATATGTAGAACACAAAAACCAACTTAATCATACACACAGGGTTTTTATATGTCAACCAATTTTCACCTGAATCGTCCGACTCTCTCATTAAAAAATGGAAAAGCCTTATGTTCTTAAGAAGTTACAAAAATCGCCGATTAACCTTCGGGTGAACCTCAGATTTTGTGTAACTCTTCTGAATCAGAATTCTTTCCCATGTTTTCTAACTCAGAATCTAACGATTCAGATTTCATATTTTTAAAAACTTCAGAATATTCTCTGACCATTTTTTCCCAGGAATAATGTTTTTTTGTGAATTCCGGTGCTTTTTTTCTCATTTTTTCAAGCTTCTCTCTGTCTGAAAGTAGATGTATAATCTTTTCAGACCATGCTTGCGGATTCCCTGAATCAACAAGAAAACCGTTACCATTTTCAATAACAGCATCTGTAATTCCTTCTGTCCGGGATACAAGAACAGGGGCTCCGCTCATAGCGGCCTCCAAAGCCACAAGGCCGAAACCTTCAACATCCCCTTTTGCGTTTATATTGGGCATTATAAATAGATCAGCCACTTTCATTGTTTTCAGAAGTTCGTTATAAGGAGGACTTTCCAGAAAAACCACTCTGTTTTTCAAAGAAGCTTTTTTGCAAAGTTCATCTATTACCATGCAATCCATGGGAATTCCAAAAAACAGAGAGAAAGCCCGCATCCATTCAGAGGGAAGAATTTTAAGAAAAAATTTGTAAAGCGATCCTTTCTTGTTACGAGGCCCTGCAATGAGGTAGATAACATCTTCCGGAAGACAGATAAGAACATTTTTTATGAACCAGGAAAAGCCTTTACGAACCACAGGCCGCCCCGCACTCATCAGAAGCTTTTTATGGCTCAAATCAACTTTTAAATGTTTTTCAAGGGATTGTCGTCGGTTTTCATCATATGCAATTTTTTCAATATCATGGTCAACACCGTTGTTGACAACACTGATTTTTTCAGGAGGGATTCCAGCTTCTTTCATTATTTCGGCAGTAGATCTGCTCACCGCAATTATATGATCAAGTTTTTTATATTGATTAACAAGCCAGCTCTTGAAATAAGTTGCTCCAAAGACAAAATCCAGACCGTGAACAGTTACCGCCACAGGCACTTTAGTTATGGGAAGAGCTCTTTTGTAAAAAAAAGCCATGAGACCATCATTGAGATGAACAAGCTCTATTCCGGGATGTTTTCTGAACATTTGTCTGACACGCTTTTTAAGTAAAATAAAGAATTTCAAACCGGATTCTCTCCCGTCATGAACTATTTTGTACACCTTACAATATTTTTCCATTCCCGTTATAAGTTCGTAGCTCTGTTTTTGCATGCCTCCCATGGAAGGTGGGTATTTATGGCTTATAAAAAGAATTTCCATTCCACTGCTCCGGAAAAATCACCGATAACACCGTCAGTTTCTATCAGATTAAAGAGTAAAAGCAATTTTTCTCAAAGCGGAAACATAAGAATCAGTTTCCTGATAGATCCTCAGAGGTCAGTTCGCAAGCAGAGTATGTTCCTTCGCAACCACACACCGCCATACACTTGGAATGATAAACAAAAGAGTTTTCGGAACAGCAGTAAAAAACACTGTCGGCCGGTTCGCAGTTGCAGTTTTCTCCGACTTTTGTATTTTCAGATGATGAATCCGAATCATCTTCGGAGGTATCCTCTTTTCCGCAAAGACCGGGTTCATAATCATAGCATAAAGCAGGCTCAGACAAAGAAGCATGGTACAGACAATTGGCATAGCATGTGTTGTAAACATTCACAATGTCGTTGCAGCATACAGGCTGGAAATCGGAACTTTCTTCGCACCCGCAATCCTCAAGGTTAAAATCCTCAGGAAGAAGTGCTACCGATTCTTCATCATTTTTATCATCTTGAGCTGTGTCCCCTGTGTTTCCTGTGTTTCCTGTATCTCCTATGTCTCCTGTGTTTCCCGTGTTTCCATAGTCTCCTGTATCTCCGTCTTCATCATAATCATCATTAGGATGTCCATCTTCCGCAGATTCTTCCGAAGCATCATCGTTTCCCGAGGAAACGACATCTTCATCAGAAAAACTTTCCGTATCATTGACTGAATATTCACCTTCGGAAGCTGACATGCTGTCAGAAAGCGATATGGTTCTGTGGCAGCCCGCAGAAAAAAGCAGTAGAAAAGAAAGAAAAAATATGAAGAAAGTTTTATTCATTCGTTTCATCTGTTATCCTTTTTATCTGTTCTATTTTATAACCGTCCGGGAACTCCCTTACATATTCGGCACAATATCTCCCCCCGTGACCTTTAACAGTGGATTCAAATTTACAACCTTTGAACAAAAACTCTTCGTAATAAACAGAGTTTCTATTAACAATATTACTGTGTTTTATCAAACTTTCAAGTGCCGGACCGGTTTTTTTCTGTTTTTCCAAAACACGAATTTTTTCAAAAAGTGCTTTGTCCTTCTGTTGCCCAACACTGATTTCTCTGTTAAAAAGGTCCAGTGCCTTACCCAAATTCCCTTGGGAAACAGCATCTCTTCCGGCAGCAAGAAAATCCTTCGGAGCAGAATCTTCGTTTAATTTTTTAATTTGTTTTCCTCTTCCTGCAACAACTTTTCTGTTGTTTTCAACAAAAGCTTTTTCAGGTTTGAATTTAAAAGTTTCATGCCGGTTTGCCGATAATACATGGGAAGAGTTTCTCTTGAGATCAACAACTTCTACTCTGCCTTCTTTCACAGATACGCTGAAATCTTTGTCGCTATTTATATCAACTGTAAAAATTGTACCCAAAACACGCACGGAAAAGAGATTGCGGATTTCAATGCTGAAATCACCTTTTTTGCGAACATTCACTTTTACAGTTCCACTTTCCACGGCAAAAGATCTTTCAGATTTTTTCATAATCTTTGTATCTTTTATAAAAGACAAAGAAACCTCTTCACTTTCAAATCTTTCTCCTTTTGCTGCAACAGCAGGCGTTTCGGAAATGTTTATCAAAGGAGCCGTTCCTTTCGACGACGGCTCAGGCAACGGCCTGTCAGCAACTCTTTTTTCTGTCCCTTCAACTTCACTTTCATTTGACATAAAAGTAAAGGCAAAAACAGAGATAAAAATTGCAACAGCCGCTGCCCCCAATGTTAGAGCCGGAATAGGTGATGAAAAAAATTCTTTTATACGATCAGTCAGAGATTTCGAACTATGAGTATCTTTTACGGGAATTTCAGAAAAAGAACGGGCCGCAACATCTTCCAGCCTGTCTTCAGGTATGTGAGCTTCAGATACTCTTTCCATGGAAACAGCATCGTAAAATCTCCGAAATCTTTTAAGCTTTTCAAGACACTCTTCACACTCCCTGAGATGTTCGACGGTTTCAGGCAGAGGATCAAATTCCTTTGAAACCATCGCCACTATTTCGTTTTTATCAAGATGTCTGTTTTTCATATCCGCCCCCGTCACTTAAATGATGCTTTTCAATCATATTCAGCAATTCTTTTTTTCCGCTTCTTACTCTTGACCATATGGTCTGAACAGGTTCTTTGAAAAGATTGGAGATCTCTTTCAAATCCATACTTTCTATTTCATAAAAAATAACCGCAGACCTTTTTTTAAATTTAAGTCCCCGGAGAAGTCTGTATACATTCTTTTTCACACCTTCATGTTTAACAAACTCAAAAGGGGAGGAACCTTCAGGTGCTGTGAAAACAGTATCGAACTCCTCAAAGCCATTTATCATGAAGTCACTCTTCTTCTTGTTTTTTTTCAGATAGTTACATATCGTGTTTACCGAAAGACGATACAGAAATGTTGAAAAACTGGAGTCACCTCTGAAATTAGGCAGGGATTTCGCAAGTTGAACAAAAACTTCCTGTACAACATCTTCGGTTTCGACATGAGAGCCATAAATTCTCACAGCTGTGGCATAAACCCTCCTGTAGTATCGGTTCACCAGCTCTTTCCAGGCTCTCTGATCGGAAATCAAAGCTTTTCCAACAAGTTCTCGGTCTTTTAAATTACGCATTATCTCCCCTCATTCAAACATATCAAGCGTCTGCATCAGTATAGTACACAACAGTTACAAATATTATTATTTTTTTTTAATTTTATCCTGAAAAATCGCCGATTAAGCGACGAGTGAACCTCAGATTTTGTGTAACTCTTCTGAATCAGAATTCTTTCCCATGTTTTCTAACTCAGAATCGAACGATTCAGGTTTATCTAATTTTTTACAGAAATCTGAAAAAGAAAGCTAAAATTATTTCAGCCGTTGAAACTTTTCAGAACATCTATTACTCTGTCAATATCAGAAGCTGTATGATCAGCATTAATTTGAAAACGAATCTCTTCGTCACCTTTTGGAACCACGGGAAAATTAAGTCCGGTTGCAAGAACACCGTTTTCGGTAAGATGTCTGACCATTTTTCCGGTTTTCTGAGTATCTCTGACCATCAGCGGAACCACAGGATGGGGGCCCGGAATAGTTTCAAATCCATTGTCAGTAAGACCTTTTTCAAAACGCTCCGTCATATCTCTGAGATGTTTCAATCTTTTTGTTCCATCAGGACTTTCAAGAATATCAAGAACTTTGAGAACAGCGTTGCATTCAGAGCATGTTATCGGGTTTGAATATATGTACATGGGAGCCTTTTCACGGAGATAGCGAATTACCTCTTCAGAAGTTACAACATATCCTCCGTTGACACCAAAAGCTTTTCCGAGAGTACCCACAACTATGTCGAAAAATGTTTCTGTGATCTCTTCTGTACCTCGTCCTGTTTCACCATATGCACCCACACCGTGAGAATCGTCAGCTATGGTTATGACACCTTCTTCAAATTTATCAGAGTAGCGATCAGCTATCTCTTTGATTTTTTCAAAAGGTGCGTAGTCACCTCTCATGGAAAAAACTCCGTCAGTAACAAGCAGAACGCGGTTTCCTCTGCCAACAGCTTCACTCATTTTCTGTTCGAGATCGTCCATATCGTTATGTTTGTAAATCAATTTGGCGGACGGACGGGAAAGACGCATTGCCTGAATAATACAGTTATGATTGAGTTCATCACTGACCATGACTGTCTGTTTAGTTGTCAACGGAAAAATAACTCCGAGACTTGTTACATAAGCACTGGAAAAAAGCATTCCCGCTTCTTTTTTGTGAAAATCAGCCAATCTCTTTTCAAGCTCAATATGTTTGTCATATGTCCCACATATGAAGCGTACTCCGCCGGGTCCTACCCCGTATTTCTGAGCTGATTCCTCCTCAGCCTCTATTATCTCTTTTCTCATACTCATGCCGAGATATGAATTTGAATTCATACGGATAAACTCTTTGTCTTCATAACCTTCAACAAGATAACGGGGGCCTTTGTCACCTTCGGCCGGTTTTACAGCATTAACTACCATTTCGGAACCTTTTGCCGTACCTTTTTCTTCCAGTTCAGCAACTTCTGCAGCAAGAACTTTATTGAGATTTTTCAATGTCATACTATCCTCCATTAAAAATAAAACATTAGATTATCTAAGCTTTTTTTCAAGTTTTTCAAGCATATCTTTTGTCATTGCCGAAAGGTCATAATCCGGGCTCCACCCCCACTCTTCACGGGCAGCACTGTCGTCAATTGAGTCCGGCCATGAATCTGCAATATCCTGACGATAGTCCGGGTTGTATTCTATTTCAAAATCAGGAATATGTTTTCTGATTTCCTCAGCCATCTCAGCCACCGTAAAACTCATACCGGTAACATTGAAGTCGGAATGGTGCTTCAAAGATTCAAAGTCAGCTTCAAAAAGATCCACTGTTGACTTCAGACAGTCAGGCATGTACATCATCGGCAACTTCGTGTCCGGTTTTACAAAACAGTTATACTTCTTATTTTTTATGGCCTCATAATATATGGCCACAGCATAATCTGTTGTTCCGCCACCGGGAAGTGTTTCATGACTTATTATTCCGGGATACCTTAATCCACGCACATCGAGACCGTACTTTTGCACATAGTAATCACTGAGAAGCTCGCCTGAAACCTTTGTGATCCCATACATGGTTGTAGGTTTGAGAACAGTCTCCTGGGGAGTGTTAACTTTGGGTGTCTCCGGTCCGAATACCGCAATAGAGCTGGGAATGAGAACCTGTTTCATTTTGTGTTCACGGGCAACTTCAAGAACATTGATAAGTCCGTTCATGTTCACATCCCATGCAAGCATGGGTTTGTTTTCACCCACAGCCGAAAGAATGGCCGCCATATTTATAATATGGTCTATGCCGTATTTGTCACAAATCTCTTCAAGTCGGGCTCTGTCAGTGACATCAAAAAACTCGAACGGCCCTGTTTCTTTTATTTGAGCCGTAGGTTCAGTTTTGCGTGTGGAAGCCACTACATTTTCGCCTCCGTAAAGCTCTCTCATTTTCATTGTAAGTTCAGAACCAATCTGACCGACTGCTCCGATAATAAGAATTTTTTTCATAAATTTCTCCTTTTCAATTGAACTCAACAAATCATCTTTTTTTTGAAATATAAAAAAGTATTTTCTCGAGATAAAACTCCATATTATTCATCACATTGTCTGCACGAGTATTGAGATAACGATATATTATAAAACTCGGGATTGCCACAGTAAGTCCCGCCGCTGTTGTTATGAGAGCTTCCCATATTCCGCCTGCCAGCACAAGAGGATTGCCTCCGGAGGAAGTAAATCTGCTAAAAATTTTTATCATACCTAATGTAGTTCCGAGAAGACCCATGAGCGGAGATATTGTTGCCATAATTCCTGGTATATCAATAAAACGATATACAGCTCTTGACATCTGTTTTCCATATATTTGACCTAATTTTTCCGGATTTTCACCACTTTCATCTTTCAAAACATTATTGAGAACAGTGGAGAGATAATCATGCCGGCCCTCTACAGTACTTTTCAAAGTATCAACATCACCTTTGGCGGCAATTTTATAAAAAAGTTCTGTGTGGGGTGCAACCTTGCTATTTCTGAGCATCCAGAGTTTTTCAAAAAGAACAGTCAGACTGATAACCGACGACATCAATATGGGATACATTATTATGCCGCCTTTGTCGATAATATCAAGTATTGTCATTCACACACCTTTCAACATCCATTGTTCTGTATAATAAATGTACTGAATTTTGCAAGTTTTCATTGCGATAAATGTAAACTGAATTGTTCGACTCTCTCATTGAAAAATGAAAAAGCCTTCTATTCTTGAGAAGTTACAAAAATCACCGATTAACCTTCGGGTGAACCTCAGATTTTGTGTAACTCTTCTGAATAAAAATTCTTTCCCATGTTTTATAACTCAGAATCGAACGATTGAGGTGTAAAAAGCCGGTAAAAATATTTGTAAACAATTTATCTTGACATGAAATTATTTCTGAGATATTTTGTGTTCTGTATTTTTTTGTATTTTTTATGGAGGACGAAATGAAAAAGAGTTTTATGATTATTTCTGTTGTTTTACTTTCCGCTTTTTTTGCTTTCTCCTGTGCTTCGGGACCCAAACGCACAGTAAGCCGTACCGCTTCAGATACCACTGTAGACCTCAGTGGACGATGGAACGACACAGACTCCCGTTTGGTTGCCGAAGAGATGATTAAAGATGTGCTTAATCGCCCCTGGCTTACTGATTTTTCAACGGAAAAAGGAAAAAAACCTGTGGTTATAGTGGGGACAATAAGAAACCGCAGCTCCGAACACATAAATACCCGGACCTTCGTAAAGGATCTTGAACGCGAACTCATAAACAGCAGTCGTGTAACCTTTGTCGCAAGCAGAGAAGAGCGTGCGGAAGTCCGTGAAGAACGGGAAGATCAGCAGTCTCAGTCACGCGAAGGAACAGCGAGCAGGCTCGCTGCGGAAACAGGTGCAGACTTCATGCTTCAGGGCGGAATAAATTCTATTGTAGATGCCATTGAAGGAAGAAAAATAAAGTTTTACCAGATAGATATGGAACTTATAAATCTTGAAACAAACGAAAAAGCATGGATCGGTTCCAAAAAAATCAAAAAAGATATTGCCCAGGATTCAAAGTCATGGTGATCGATTCTGAAAATTTTAATTTCCCGGAGATTTATAAATGAAAAAATTTAGTCTGTTATTTTTGATCTCCATCTTTTTTCTTCTTGGTTGCGGCACATCAAAAACCCAGTATAAAGAAACAGAAAGGATGCTTAGTCAGAGAAATTTCCAAGCTGCCATACAACAGATAAAAGCAGCGAAAGAAGATGGGAAATATGAAAAAAAAGACCGCGTTCTCTACTATCTGGACCTCGGGATGCTTTACCACTACAATGGTGACTATCAAAAAAGTAATGAAATGCTGACAAAAGCAGAAAGAGCCATTGAAGACCTTTACACAAAGAGTATATCGAAAGAGATAAAATCATTTGCTCTGAACGACAACTCCAAAGCATACAGCGGCGAAGACTACGAAGATATATACACCAATGTTTTTATGTCCCTGAACTATATAAACATGGGAAAATACGAAAGTGCAATGGTGGAAGCCCGCCGTATAAACGAGAAAATCAACCTTCTGATGGATCGTTATCGTAAAGCTGAAGAAGAGATAGATGTCCGGTTCAGTGCCAGTGCTCTCGCCCATTATTTAAGCCTTATTCTATATCGTGATGAGGAGAGCAATTTCGACAGTGCCCGGATTGATGCCGAACACATACAAAAAGCTTTTGAAAGACAACCTGATATATATAAATTTCAGACCCCCGAACTGCCGAAACATTCACCACCGCCCCGGAATAAAGCTTATCTCAATGTTGTGAGCTTTGCCGGGCTGGGACCCGACAAAGTTGCAAAAACATTGCGTATACAGACACTCCAGAACTCTGCCGCCATTGTTTTTTCAAAAGGGGACGAACGCTACAGAGAGTACTTTTCGGCAACCGCTTTTCCTGTTCCCGGAATGCCCCCCGGATACCATTTCAAATTTGAATTCCCGGAAATAAAAATGCGGGAAAATCCGGTGAGAAAAATCGTTCTTAAAATTAACGGTAAACCAGTAAGTAAATTTCAGCGCATAGAAAATATCTCCAGAGTAGCACAGCGTTCCTTTGAATATAAATTAAAATCCATAGTGGGAAAAACACTTGCAAGGGCAGCTGTAAAATACGCTGCGACTGTTGCGGCTACAGAAGTTACAAAAAAAGCCACCGGTTCAGGGGGGCTGCTCGGTGCGGCAATGAGTCTCGGTGCCAGTGCGGCGGCAAGTGCTACAGAACAAGCAGACTTAAGACTGTCTTACTTTTTTCCGGGAAACGCTTACTTCACTGAAACAGTTTTGGAACCCGGAGAATACAATATCGAAATAGTCTACCACAGAAAAAGCGGGGGAGTCTGGGTTGACAAACGCAAGATAAAAGTATCGCCCGAAAAACCTAACATCATAAATTCATTCTATTTTTAGGACAAAAATGTTTGTATTAAGATCTTTTACAATATTTACTTTGTTTTTTTTACTCTCCCTCTCCTGCACTTCCACTCAAACCTCTTCGCACACTTCCCGAAAAGGGAAAAAACCGGACTGGGTTACAAACCCCGAAACTGCTTATCCCGAAAATCAATATATGGCGGCAGTGGGTGAAGGGGACACCCTTGATTCAGCTAATTCAAGGGCCAAAGCTTCTCTCTCTGCAAGATTCAAAGTTAAAATAGACAGCTCTCTTGATGTGAGATCCGAATACAGTGAGTTAAAAAAAGACGGTGTTCTCACTTCAACCTCAAGTCAGGAAGCAGCTTCCCAGGACATAAGAGAGACAACTTCAGAAGAGCTCATAAATCTCAAATATGGAAAAAACTGGACCGATGGAACAACCGGCCGGGTTTACACCGCCGTCTACCTTAACAGGATAGAAACTGCACAGATATACACTGATAAAATAGAGAAAAACGCTGAAAATATAAGGTTTTTCTCAGAAAAAGCATCTGAACAGGAATCACTTCTTGAAAAATACGCCTATCTTAACATGGCTTTTATTCTTGCAGCTCACAACCATATGCTAAAAGAACAGCTTGGAATAATACACAGTCCTTCGGCGGCAACCCTTAATTTGAACTATTCCATGAACAACATAAGAACTGAATATGCTGAAGTTGCCGGCAGAATGACATTTTCCATTGACATAAAAAATGATACCGAAGGCAAACTCACTGACATCATAAAATCTATCCTCAGTGATGAAGGGTTTTCAACCATAGACGGCGATAACGGATTTTTTGTTCTGGAAGGAATTCTTGATTTTCAGGAAATAGAGTTGGAAAACCGATACACCAATCTACGCTGGCATCTGGCACTCTCCATAAAGGAAAACGGCAGTAGCGAATCTCTTGTATCTTACGAAAAAAGTGCCCGGGAATCAGGAATATCACGCTCTGCAGCCATTTCAAGATGCTACATATCCATGAAAAATGAAGTTGAAAAAAATCTTTTGGAAAGTCTGAAAAAACATTTTCAGAGCTATCTTCAACAATAAAACAAAGCGTTTATAAACATTATATACATCATAAAAAGAGTTTTGTTTTTTGTTGATTTTATATTTTGTTTGTGTATCATTTTTTACAATAAATCTTGAGTAAGCAGGAATTTGTGCATGAACGAAAAAATTGCTGATTGTCCCATTACCGGACTTTCTATTATAGTTAAACCGGAATGGACTAATCTTAAAGTTTCAAAAAATTATACAGTAACCTTCCAGCTCATAGGAGATCGTATACTTCTTGCGAAAGCAGAAGGAAATATGAACAACTACGATCAGAAAAAATATTACAAACTCAGAGAAAAAGTTATAAAGGATGCATTTGGGGATAAATCTTTTGTTGAAATGAAAGACTATTCCGGCCTCACAGGAATCCCAAACAGAAAACAGCGTCTTCTTCAGTCAAATCAAATAGAAAAAGAGAAAAAAAGACTTCTGGGATATTTCCCTTTCAATGCAACTTTTTTTGTAAAAACAATTTTTTCAGTAGGAATAATAGGTAGGAAAATTCCTTTTCCCATGAAAGTTCTTACCAATTATGAAACAGCTATTCACCACGCCATGAATGTTCTTACAAAAAACAATATGGGAACTT
The DNA here is from genome assembly GCA_046497165.1 of bacterium. Taxonomy (GTDB): domain Bacteria; phylum UBP6; class UBA1177; order UBA1177; family JAWOGE01; genus JAWOGE01. The sequence goes on from JAWOGE010000032.1 coordinate 14,770, forward strand.
CGTTTGACAAGTCCTTTTCCGGGCATCCTTTTATAAAAAAATCTGAATGGAGCTATTCTTCCGAAAAATTTTCTGTGGAATTCAAGGTTGTTCCGGATAAGATACTTTATTATAAAGTAGAAGGTTCTTTTTCAAAAAGCCACATACCCGGAATATCAGAAACACTTGACAAAATATTTCAGGACGGATTTTTCAAAGCTCCCTTTTATTGCGAAATAGGCGACCTGACTGAACTGCACTCTATATCCTTCGATGCTTACAAAGAATATATATCGATGGTTGAAACGATTCACAGACAATTCAATGTAAAAATAAGAAAATCCTTTGTGATCAACGCTCTGTTTTCCGTAAGAGCCATGCTTTTTTTTGTGAGCAGCAAACTGGACTACCAATACAGCTTCGTTAATTCCGTTGAAAAAGCCCTTGAACAAATCACTGCTATCACAGCACCTCCTACTCAAAATGAAAATTCAGAAAATGTTCATATAGCTGTAAAAGATATAGAATCAATTGTCAGATACATGGGAACCATTGCCTGGGAAAATCTTGATGAACGCAAACCTCAGATAGATGCCGATAATCCACTGAGAATAATTCTCGATGCAGTGGAACTTGTAAAATCGGATTTTTACTCCCTTTTAAATGAAATGTCCGAAAAGAACAGAGAACTTCTGCTTGAACGCAAAAAAACACAGAAAATCAGTGAAATAAAATCAAAATATCTCTCCACGATAAGCCATGAGATAAGAAATCCTTTAAACAGCATAAAGGGGTTTTCCGAATTATTGGAACAGACACCGCTTTCCGACAAACAGCAGGAGTACATTGAAAATATAAACTTTTCCTCCGAAACGCTAATGACCACCATTAACGACATTTTAGATCTTTCAAAAATAGAATCAGGAAGAATCACCGTTGAACATATTGCAGTGGACATAAGAAAGCTCATACATAAAACAACTGAAATGCTCCAGTTTGAAGCGAGAAAGAAAAATATTTTTCTCAGACATAGTGTGGATGAAAATCTGCCCCGTTATTTTGTCACAGACCCCGTAAAACTCCGTCAGATCATGCTTAATCTTATTGGTAACGCCTTGAAATTTACCCATGAAGGAGGTGTTGAACTTTCAGTTAAAACAAAAGAAGATCCTGAAAAAATTAAAGACGGAGAACAGACACATTTCATTTTTGCCGTAAAAGACACAGGTATCGGTATTTCCGAACAGATGAAAAAAAAGATATTTTTTCCTTTCACACAGGCCGGCACCAGCACAAAAAGAAAATACGGCGGCACCGGACTCGGTCTGACAATTTCAAAATCACTTGTTGAAAAACTGGACGGAAAAATCAAAGTTGAAAGCGAAGAAGGTAATGGTTCTGTTTTCAGCTTTGAACTTGACCTTGAAACTCACCGTGAAAAACCTGAATCTCTGTCACTTCTCAGAAATATATCCTGAATTTTCAAGATTTAAATTCAACCTGAATTGTTGTTACTCAAGTTTCGCACATCAGAAAAACCAGCGGCTCAGGCCTCTGACAGCTTCACATGGGATTCGGAGAAATCCCCCGAGGATTTTGCAAAAAACATAAAGCTGAATCCACCTGTAGAGCATGCAGAACCATCCCTACAAAAAACCACTGCGAGGATTTTTTACTCAATTAAAGTTGCATTTTTACCCGATTAAAGTTGCAAATAGAAAAAAATATATGTATAAGTTATTCGTCATTGGTTTTTTATTTATAAATTATCTTCTGGGAGAAGGGTTATGGAAGCAATCACTTCAGTTCTTGAAAAATTCGGAAAAGAACGGAGCGATATGATAAAGGCGCTCCAGAGTATTCAAAAAGAAAATGGTTATATCTCTGATGAAGCCATTGAAGATGTTGCCGAATATTTTAAAGTGGCACCCGTTGATGTTGAAGGTGTTGTAAGTTTTTACACTCAATTCAAGCGAGTTAAACCGGGAAAATTCCAAATTGCGGTGTGTGACGGAACCGCCTGTCACATAAAAGGCTCCTCTCTAATTACCGGATGGATAAAAGAGGCAATTGGAATAGACACCGGAGAAACAGACAATGAAGGACTTTTTTCACTTGACGAAGTAGCCTGTCTGGGATGCTGCAGTCTTGCCCCGGTGATAAGTATAAACAATAAGGTTTTCGGAAATCTTGACAGAAAATCACTTAAAAAGATTCTCACCGGATACAAAAAGAAAGGGAGCAAACAATGATAAAACGAATAAAAATCGGAACAGCAAGCTGCGGTATTGCTGCCGGTGCAGACGAAGTTACTGATTTTTTCAGAAAAAATACTGAAAACACTGAAATAGTCGAAGTTGGATGTATCGGTCATTGTTACGCCGAACCTGTCGTGGAAGTGGAAACAAACAACGGCTCTGTTTTTTATGAAAAAGTAAAAGCGGATAAACAGAATCTTGAAAACATACTTGAACTGGGAGAAAAAAATCGTCTTTCCGTAAGAAAAGAGCGACTCGACAGAGAAAAGTTAAAAGTAACAGAGCTCGCCGGCCGAATAAACCCGGTAAGCATCGAAGAGTACAAGTTAAACGGGGGTTACGAAGGCCTGAAAAAAGCCATTGCCGTATCGCCTGAAAAAGCAGTTGAAGAGGTTAAAGAAAGCGGTCTCCGTGGAAGAGGAGGTGGAGGCTTCCCCACAGGACTCAAATGGAGCTTGCTTGCGGCAAAAAAAGATTGTGAGAAAAAAATTCTTATCTGCAACGCCGATGAAGGCGATCCCGGTGCTTTTATGGATCGTTCAATGATGGAGTCTGTCCCTCATCAGGTACTTGAAGGAATGCTGATCGCCGCACACGCAACGGAAGCTACGGATATTTTCATATACTGCCGTGCGGAATATCCTCTTGCTGTGAAAAACATGAAAACAGCCATAGAGCAGATAAAAAAAGAAAAACTCAACTTTATATCCGGAAAAGAGATTGCAATAAAAATAAAAGAGGGTGCTGGTGCTTTCGTATGTGGCGAAGAAACCGCTATGATACATTCTCTCGAAGGTGGAAGAGGAACTCCCCGCTACCGCCCACCCTACCCAACCGATAAAGGATTTCAGGGATTTCCTTCACTTGTAAACAATGTTGAAACTTTTGCAAATGTGCCTCTTATATTCCGTGAAGGAGCTTCTGAATACTCATCAGTGGGAACAGAGGGAAGCAAGGGTACAAAACTTTTTGCTCTCGCAGGCGATGTTCCCTGCCCCGGCCTTGTGGAGGTTCCGATGGGGTCAACCATAGGAGATATTGTTCATAAAATAGGCGGTGCTGAAAAAGGCTCCATAAAAGCAGTTCAGACAGGAGGGCCCTCCGGAGGATGCATACCGGCAAATCATTTTGATGTGGAAGTTGACTATGATTCTCTCAAATCACTGGGTGCCATCATGGGAAGCGGCGGACTTATTGTGATAGGTCATAACCGCTGTATGGTTGAAACTGCAAGATATTTTCTTGACTTCACAGCAAGAGAAAGTTGTGGGAAATGCACCTTCTGCAGAGTAGGAAACACAAGAATGCTTGAAACACTTGAACGCATAACAGGCGGAGAAGGTACGGAACAAGATATTGAACTACTGGAAGAACTTGGAAAAAAAATAATAAAAGGATCTCTCTGCGGTCTCGGTCAGACTGCACCCAACCCTGTACTGTCAACTTTAAGATTTTTCAGAGATGAATATCTTAAACATGTTTTGGACAAACAGTGTCCGGCACTTCAATGTAACAATCTGGTTGATCTGCACCTTGACAAAGATGCATGCATTGAATGCAGACTCTGTATAAAAAACTGTCCGGTAAACGCCATCAGCGACAGTTTTGATATTGACATGGAAAAATGTACGAGATGTAACAGCTGTATAGAGGTATGCCCTAAAGTCGACCTGCTGACAGCCCACGAGTATCCCGCGACAACCACCGAGTTGATCACCGCCTACGGTG
>JAWOGE010000082.1:0-3848 GCA_046497165.1 bacterium
GAATTGGGGTTTAAAGGATCGCCGCCCACACATTCGGGTGTGTCACTTCCCCAGTTGAAAACACTGGATATGGAGTTGTAAACCTCCACATAGGCACCGTCATTCATGGGAGGATTGCAATCATTGAAAATAAGAGCCCAATCAGGATTGTTTGCACCGGAAATCTTTACTGCTTCCGTGTTTGTGAACTGCATTGCATCGTAAAGCCCCGGATCTCCTTCAAGGACATGAAGAGTAAGACGAACTTCAGCTTCGTCGGGAAGTTCAAATCCGCTTACATTGATATCTTCGAAAGCATCACGGTAGGTTGTAAAATCGTCGTACATATAAAGCTTTTTGGGACGAATCTGAGAAGAGCTGTAAACAAGTATTATGGCCCAGCCGCTTGCCATTCCGCTGGTTGCAACATATCCCGGATCATTGGTACACCTTACATCTTTTACATTATAATCGCCGTAAAGAGTTATTCCGTCATAACCGATGTTCGCTTCGCGACCTTTTTTGTGAACTTCATTCATAAAGCCGGTAATATCCTGTCTGTAAGTGTATGTCGCCTGTTCGGTTCCGCATACTGTTCCGGATCCCTGGTCATCTTCTACACAAGAATACCCGGGCCCCAGCTGATCTTCACAGTCGGCAGGAGTTGTACATTCCACAGCCTGTCCCAAACCGGTTCTCGGAATACTTTTCTCGTATGTTCCCTGAAAATTGAACCCGAAATCATCGTCAATAGTGGCCGACGGACCTGTTATTTGCTCACTGTGAGTAACCGAAGAATCTGCGGCATTTGTAAATGTCAATGTCACTTCGTTGTCTGTCTGCCCGAAAAGATTATCTGAAGGCATCTGTGCAGTCCATACAAGAAAAGCTCTTTCAACATGAGCATCTTCGGGAATATTTTTGGATGTCAGTTTGTAAGTTGAGCCTGTTGATTCGTCAATGCATGCATCTGCCTGAGGATTTCCCGGCTGATCGTCTCCGAGATTACAGTCCTGAAATTGAGGATCGCATACCGTTCTGTTGTCATTTTTGATAAGTGATTTGAACATCACAAAAAAATCTCTTGCACCCTCTTCCCATCTCAATTTTTCTCCGTCAAGCTCAGAAACTCCGGGACCGAATTTGGCGGAAAGGAAACAGGGGATGAGCAAAATAAAAAAAACTGTTTTAATCATGATAAACTTTTTCCCGTTCATAACAACTCCTTAATTAAAAACAAATGTTAATACACCCCCACAAAACGGAATTATACAGGAGAGACTCTAAAAATCAAGTGGTTTTTTGATTCAAAAATTATTTTGTGTTGTTAAGGGGTTATGAGTTTTTAATAAACCACACTGTTTTAAGATATGTTCTGTAGTATTTTTGGCAAAACAGTACAGCAACAGCTTTTGTTCTGTGTGATATTTTATGGAGTTTTTTTGTTGTTGCTATATGAAAAATCTGCTTGAAGGGCATGAGATCACAGACAAATTCCCGCATGAACATTGAAAAAGTCAAACCGTTTTTAAAATTAGTTTCACTGTATCCGTAAGCAGTTCTTTTTATCTTGTTTAAAAACTGTTTTAATTTTCTTCTTGCGGGGTGATGCACCTTTATTTTTTCCACATAAACTGTTTTGTAACCTTTTGAAGCTGCTTCAACACAAAATTTTCTGTCACCTCCCGATTTCAGAGAACTGTCAAAACCCCCGCATTTTTCAAAAACTTTTTTTCTTACGAAAAGGTTGGCTGTAACACCGAACTCTAATTTTTGTACATATGTTTTCTGTGGAAAGGCAAAAATAGTTTCAAAGGCTTCCACAGCTGTAAGATAGTTTTTTTCACGGGGAAAAACTTCTATTTTTCCGGCCGCCATGCTTAAATTCAGATCTTTGGAAAAACATTTATGAGCCTCAGAAAGCCATTTTGAATCGGGAATGCAGTCGGAATCAATAAAAGCTGCTATTTCCCCTTTTGAATTTTTTATCCCTGTATTTCTGGCGGCATAACTGGATACTATACTTTCTTTGAGAAGGTGGCAGTTTGCCGGTTTTTTTTCCAGTGTGAGCGGCGGAACCGAGTTGTTGTCAATTATAAGTATTTCAAATTTTTCTTGCGGAAATGTCTGCCCGGAAAGAGCATCCAGTAGCAATTTGAGTTCCTCTTTATTGTTGCGTACGGGGACTATTACGGAAAATATCGGGTCAGTCATCTTTTCTGTTTCTCCATATTTTTTCAATTATTTTATGTCCGTGAAAAACAAGATATGTGGAAGAATTCCACATGATTTTGCTTGAAACAAAAAATAGAACTGCAAGAAGAACAAATTTTAATAAAAATGTCAGAACAGATATTCTTACAGGAAAAAAAGTGATTATAGCTGTTACCGCTACAAAGTTCAGAATAAAAACCGTTGCAAATTTTCCATAATTCCATTTTACTCTTGTAAATTTGTCAGCGATAAAGGCTGTTATGACAAGGGTTACAATCTGGCTTGCCATTGTGGCAATTGCCGCACCGTTGAATCCCCACTCTTTTATGAAAAAATAGTTAAGAATTATGTTGATGACGGCACCTGAGAATGTTCCTATGATAACAAGTTTAGTGTGTTGTCTGAAATAAAACAAGGTGTTGACTGTAAGAAAATATATCCCCCGGGCCACAAAGTTGAAGGAGATAAACGGAACGACAATGAAACCTTCATAATATGAGCTTGTGGTAAAAAGCATAATGACCTCTCTGGAGAAGACGGATAAAATGGAAGCAATGAAACAATAGGCAAAAACAACCGACAGAGAAAGTTCACGAATCTCATCAAGAAGTTTTTCGTCTCCGGTCTTCATTCCGTGCATAAAAGAGGGAATTATAGCTCTGTTGACCGCTATGGATATTATGGAAACAACACTGCCGAAATGGAACCCGATATTGTAAATACCTGTAAAAGAACTGCCGATCATTTTGTTTATGAAAACTTTGTCTGTTATGCTTTTAAAATGATTTAGCAAATGATGAAAAAGCAGAGGAGCTGTGTATTTAAAAGCTTCAATAAGATATTTTTTCTTAACTGTAAAAGTGATCTTCTCTCGAAGCATTATGAAAGATATTCCGCAGTAGATAAAATATACAAAGGCTCCTGCTGTCAAAGGGCCTGCGGCACCCCATTCCGTTCCGAACAGAAGAATCACCGTGAGAATGGCTTTCAGAACAAAACTCGTAACAGAAATTATCCCGTACACTCCAGCTTTTTCAACGGTTTGCAAATAAGATAGAAAAGCATGAAAAACCGGAAAGAAAAGAACTCCGACCAATCCTATTAACATGAGAGGATAGAAGGGAACATCCCCGAGTACTGGTTTTAAAAGAATATCCCCTGAAATCCAGAGAAAAAATACGAGCAACATGGAAAAAATAAAAAGAGAGAGGAAAACAGTGCCGAGAAACTCTTTCAGGCGTTTGGAATCGTTCCTGTATTCAAAGTAGAAGCGGGTTATCGCTCCGCTGAGAGAAGATATAAGAAACATCTGAACAAACACAGAAACAGCCGTTATAACTGTCATTTTACCATACTCGTCAGGTGTAAGAACTCTGGTATAAAGAGGTATGAGTAGAAAACCCAGAAACTTCTGAATCATGTTCGCAGTAACATAAACAGATGAATTTTTGAATATACGCTCATACAGTGCCATGAAAAGATTATAAAGCAGACACCCTGTTTTGCAACTTTCCCTTCAAAATACAGCTTCTTTGATAGTTCCGATCACACTGTTTTTCCCGGTTGATTGTGGGATCAACCGAATCATGTTGAGCCTGATTCCGGTCTGAGGAGATTCGTTTGACTTTTATTCAATATAAAATAGAATTCTAACG
>JAWOGE010000238.1:0-3341 GCA_046497165.1 bacterium
TACCATAACCATAACAGCCAGAATCTTCTTCATCTTAAATCCTCCCAAACAAAAATTACAAAAAGGCTTCTTATTAGCATACAACAGACTGATTTGAGTTTCAAGTTTTTGAAAGCAAGTCATCAAACGACTTATTTCGGCTTAAACCCGCAAACAATTCTTGATCGATTGTACTCATCAGTGAAATTTCCGGAGATATAAATGATATTACAACAGGGGTAAATTAAAAAAACTCTTCCACTTCAATATCCTGGAATTTTTTGGAACCCGGGTCAAATGATACTCCAACCATGAATTTTGTTCTTTTATCAGCTTTATGAGGATCGGCATAACCTTTTTCTTTGATTTGGGTGATTGCTTCTTTTGCTGTTACAGGAAGCATTTTGAATTCAACGATATAAAGATAGTTTTTTGTTTTTATGAAAGCATCAAGGCGACCTCTGTTTGTTGATATTTCAGCATCAATATAGACTCCCACCATCTTTATTGTGAGAAAAACCAGAGAGTGATAGTATGCTTCTCTGTTTTTGATGAAAATCTGGTTGGGGATTGAAGCAAAAAGAGAATTGATGTTATCCTGAAAGCTCTCCATGTCATTTTTTCTGAATGCTGTTAAAAGATTTTTTGTTATGTTGCTCATTGAGGAGAGATCTTTTCCCGATAATCCGCTCAACAAATGACCTGTGAAAGAGTCTCTCACCTCTTTATTTGGATAATCCAGAACATAAAAACCATCTTCATCAACTCTTTTTATCGTCAGATAACCTGTCTGGAACATTAGCGATTTTATGTCAAGGTCTCTTAAATCAAATTTGTCAAAAAATATGGAATCAACCACCGCTTTTTCAAGTTCTTCCGGGTCAACTCCGTTATCTCTTATGAAATTTACCAAAAATGTTGGCGTGCCTGTCGCGAACCAGTAGTTTTTGAATTCCCGGGTTTTAAAAAAGTTAAGCACCGAAAACGGGTTAAAAAGAGAAGTTCTGTTGTCCCATGAGTAACCGTCATACCATGATTCAAGCTCTCCATCAAAAACTTCTTTTGAAAGGTTAAGAGTTTCAAGAACATCTTTTTCATAATCCTGGAAATTTTTATCTATCTCTTCTTTTGTAAGACCGACAATCGTTGAATATGAGCTGCTTGTTGTTATGTCTTCAAGATTATTCAGCTCTGAAAAAATACTCACTTTTGAAAATTTTGTAACTCCTGTCAGCATTACAAATTCAGTGTAAGGATCCATCGGCTTGATTATGCCGTAGAAATCTCTCAGGATTTCCCTGTTTTCTTCAGCCTTGTCAAGCTCTGTCAGATAATCAATTATCGGTTTGTCGTATTCGTCTATCAGAATTACAACTTTTTCGCCCGTTTTTTCATGAAGCTTTGTAATAAGTTCACCCAGAATATTGCCAAGATTTTCTTTCACAAGTTGCTCTTCATCTCTCAATTGGATTTCATATTTTGCAGCATTATCAAGAAGTATCTTTACGATTGCAGCTTTAAGACCGATATCTTTAAACTTCCCTTTTGTAAAATCAATCCTGATGACGGGTCTTTTTTTCCATTCAATTTTGTCGTAAATGAACAATCCTTCAAAAAGTTCCTGATTTCCTTCATATATTTCGTTGAGAGTTGAAATGAGCAGCGATTTCCCGAATCTTCGAGGTCTTGAAAGAAAATAATAGCGACCTTCAGTTATCAGTCTGTGAATGATTTCCGTTTTATCAACATAAACTGCGTTTAACTCTCTTAATTTCTTGAAATCCTGAATCCCTATCGGAAGCATCCTTTTCATCTCTGACTCCTTGACAACGGCAGGTTCGCTGAAATTATATTAGATAGGAAAGGATTGTCAAATTAGTTTCTGCCCGCAAATCAGCCACCCGAAACAGTTCATTCCCGGAAGGAATAACCGGAGTATCAACGGAGTCCAGCTTTCGAGAACCTCCTTTCGGCTTACTCAAGACAAACAGAACAGGAAAGGGAGCGTATAGACGGCCAAAAGAAGAATTAAGAACTAAAACTGAACCAAGCGGATCGTCCAAGACGCTTTCCGGTAATGCAACTTTTTTTCTGTAAATTTGTGCGAAACTTGTATACAAATTATTTGACTATCCGAAGATTTATCAGTATATTCCCCTCTGTGTAATTTTTCAGGGGAGTTTGATATGAGAGCTTTTATTTTTGTTGTAATATCTGTTTTTGTTATTGCCGTTATGCCGGCCTGCAAAAATTCAGAGGAAAAGAAAGTAACCGTTGAAGAAAAACAGGTGACACCTGAAAAACTTAAACTGATAGATATGAAAAAAATAAAAAAAATAGAGGATCCGAGCAAAAAAAAGCTGGAATCTTTTAAAAAAACTCTCAAAAAGAATCAAGACATTGATAAAGCGGAAGAAAAATCCGGAACCCGTACAAAAAAGAATTGAATCTTTTCTATGTCTGCATGATAAATTAAATAAAAAACAGGAGAAACTATGACAACCGGCGAAAAATCTAAAATGGACGAGCATGAAATAATAAAATTGAGAAAAGATAAAATTAAAAAACTTCGTGAAGAAAAAATACACCCGTTCACCAATACAAAACAGCCCGACACAACTGCCGCGGATATAATTGAAAAATTTTCCGATTTCCCGAAGGATAAGCTTGAAGAGACAGATAAAGAGGAGCGTTTTTCCATTGCGGGGCGTCTTATGTCTCTGCGGGTTATGGGTAAACTTGCCTTTGCTCATCTTCAGGATGAAACAGCTTCAATTCAGGTAATGTTTACTAAAAACTTTATGAAAGATAACTTTGCAATTTTTAAAGAAACTGTGGATGTGGGAGATATTATATGGGTTGAGGGCGAAATCTTCATGACCAGAAAAGGGGAGTTGTCGATTCTCGTTCATGAGCATCTTCTTTTGACAAAGAATAGCCGTCCGCTACCTGAAAAATTTCACGGCCTTACTGACAAGGAGACCCGTTACAGACAGCGCTATGTTGATCTTCTGATGAACGAAGATGTCAGAAAAGTTTTTAAAAAGCGTACTGAAATAATAAAGTATATCAGAAATTTTATGGACAACAGGGGCTTTATGGAGGTCGAAACACCTATGATGCATCCTCTTGTCAGCGGTGCGGCCGCCCGTCCGTTTGTTACTCATCACAATACTCTGGATATGTCGCTTTATATGCGCATAGCTCCGGAATGCTATTTAAAAAGGCTTCTTGTGGGTGGATTGGGGAAAGTGTATGAAATCAACCGGAATTTCAGAAATGAAGGTATGGACAGTATGCACAATCCGGAATTCACCATGATGGAGTTTTATTGGCCCTATGTTACTTTTAAAGAACAGATG
>JAWOGE010000251.1:0-6012 GCA_046497165.1 bacterium
AGCCATTGACATACTCGGGACATCTTCATATTTTCGAAAATAAGGGATGTATTCAGCTTCCATACATTTTTCCGGGTCCGGGGTTTTTCCGGTGAGATAGAGTCCAAGATCTCTTATGCAGCCATCAAAAACCGGATAACATGGTGTGATGCTGCGGTAAACTCCGTCAATATCAGAAGGTATAACATGAACATGGGCGAGATTAACATCATGTTGCCTTATTCCCGGGACAAGCTGTTTGAGATAACTGTTTTTCGCAACCTTGACACGATTTTCGGGAAGTGATTCTATATCACAGAAATAGTTATTTTTGCGTGAAGTTTCAGGAAAAAAATCTCTGTCTTCAATAACAGTTTCACTTTCAACTTCCGTTACATAAGAAGCAAGTACCGCATCTGTTTCATTTACAATTTCTCCAAGCATAAGCTCAGCTTCAAATATATCTTCTCTGTCCTCTCCGCCTGCACGAGAATCCAGAAAAAGATCAAAACCTATTCGTTTGGCACCACTTTCTGAAACTATATTAACCACAGCTGCATATATATCGCGGCCCACAGGCCATCCGAGCATATCCGTGGTTTTTTTATCCAATTCAACCACAGCCACATCGGCCGAAGAATCGGAAAGAGAAACAAGCTGAAGAAAATCAAAATAATTAAGTTCAATCCTCTTGAAAAAAGGAAGAAAAATCAGAACAACTCCAATAGCTATTCCAACTGCACCGGCTATTATAAGCTTCAGAGAATCACTGGTCATAAATTCAGTTCACTTCATCCCAGAAAAGCATGAAAACAGTTTCATCCACACCGTCATCTTCCTGAGAAGAGCCTTTCCGACCTCCTACATGTGATGTTTTAAGTTTTTCTATATACTTGTCATCTGAGCGTTTCTTTTTCATTTTCTCTCTTGCCTGTGCAAGAACATCCTGCATTTTGCGTTTTGAAACTGAAGACTCCGTAGCCTCATCTCCCATACCGAGACCACCATTGTCCATGAGCATTTCAGTAACATTTCCCGGAAGCACGGCAACAGCTTCAATATAATATTCACTTTCATCGGATTCTTTTCCATCTGTTTCCATGTTCATGTGCATAACTGCCATGTTGTAACAGGCAGCTTTATTTCCTGAAGAACAGAGTTCAGCAGATTTTGTAACAGCTTTACCGACATCTCCGGAAAGAAAAAGCATATTTGCCTGAACAACAGGATTTTTCGCTTTGATTTTATCTGCTTTGGAAAGCTTTCCTGAAGAGATAAGGGCGTTTAATTTTTTTGCATAAGCAGGATTTTTCCCTTTTATTTTTCCTCTCACTTCCGGAACAATTTTTTTCAGAATGTCTGAAGAAACTTTTTGAAATTTAAGTGTTCCCTTTGCTTTTTTGTCAGAAGACTTGACAGAGTATTTTTTCCATGCTTTGCGCACACGGAAGGTATGCACATCTTTTCCAGCTTCTTTTATCATACCTGCACTTTTAATCCATGCTTCAGCAAAAGAACTCTTAACAGCAGTGGCCTCAACCGGAACATAAAGAGCACCGTCAACCTCGATAAAAGCATCGGCAGGCAGGTTGAAAAGAACATTTCCGCCTCCGAGAACACCACTTTCCACTCCGAGAAAAACATGACCCGGTGTAGTTATTATAACAGTGGCAAGCCCGACACTTTCAAAAAGAGAAGCAAGCAGAACCGTCAAATCATCACAGTCACCGGCTTTTCTTTCAAGTGTTTCTGAAGGTGTCTGAACTTTATCGATACTTGAATTGAAACTTGTGTCCACAGGATCGGCAACATATTTCAAGCCACCTCCCCATAAAGTTTCATACACAAGTGCAGCTCTGGTAAGTTGTTTTGTGAGAAGAAAAGGCTCTTTGTAAAAACGAAGAGCTTTGGTGGCAAGAACTCTGACCTGAGATTGTCCGGGATTTATGAAAGGAGCAATCATTTCAGGTATACTCCAGTCGATTGTATCCGGAGAATGAACAACCATGGAAGTATACGCATCGCTTTTTCCGTAGGTTTCACCCTTTTTGTAAGTTATTTCCGCTTTCAGCTGAGAATGTTTCACATCGGATTTCGGAATGAAGTTAAGTTTTACAGACAGTTTAACTGTTTTGCCATTACTCAGAGAAGCAATTTTTTCATTTCCCGCAACTTTATCGTTAAGAAAATAGCGTACTTCCATATCCTTAAGATTTTCACCGCTTACATTTTTTATGGTGATTTGCCCCACCCCTTTTTTCTGATAATAGGGAAGAAGTACAGGGAATATCTGATTAACAGAGAATGAAGAAAGCTCCATATCTCTTATAACTGCAGCTTTTGAAACATCTTTTGTATATGAAAGCTTCTTTATAACATCATCGCGTGCCATAGCTTTACGATAGTTGTTATCAAGTTTTCTAACAGCAATATCAATTGAATTGAAAGGGTCACTGTCGGCACTTTGACCACTCGCAATGGTTTTTCCGGAAGCGGTGTGTACAACCTCAATAATATTCATCCAGGATTCCCCTCTTTTACTGAGATTGTTTATTATCAGCAGAGGCAGGTTGGCTGATGCCGCTTTTTTTACAAGAGCCTTTTTTTTCATTTTAGTCAGCTCGGTTGAATTTGACTGAAAATAAGGCATATTCATTAAAGAGGAATCAATTATACCGGTACCGCTTTGAGATATCATCTCCTCCATGGCCTTTTTCATTTTATCTCCGGACAATACAAGATAAGATGCCGCCCTCCTGGCATTTGCTTTTGCAAAGTCATATTTTACATGAAGCATTCTTCCGGCATCGTAAGTTATCTTCAGATTGAGTTTGTCATCAGATTCAATGACTGTCTTAATTTCGTCAAGAGACTGTTTTCCACTTCCGGACAGAGAAAGTTTAAGCAAATCTTTTTTAAACATTATAATATTTGCACTGTCCACACCCTCATATTTTTCAAGCATTTTTGTTATTTCAACTGTTTTTTTTCTGGAACTCACTCCGGAAACAAAAACATCCATATCCCAGGCACCTTCACCTGAAAAAGCCTGCTTCCATTTGGCAAGACTTTTTGCAGCAACCTCAGGTACCATGTCTTTCAGTTTTGTGTTTATGGCCTGCGAAGCATTCAGACCGACTGCATTGAAATTATCCGCATCTGCACTGACCACATCACCGGAATCAAGCCTAACAGACTTCATATTCAAAGAACAGAAATAACTTCTAAGAGAACTTCCCGCTATACCGTCTGAATTTTTACTGCATTCAAGTTGAAGAGCAATTACAAGATCCGCATTTAGAACGGATAGCTCCTTCGGAATTTTTCCCTCATTAACAGCATCTGAAAGGGCTACTTTCTGAGCGGCAAGAGCAGCACCGAGTTCTACAACCCTAATTTTTTCATTTTTAAGAACTTTCATATAGTTGGACTCAAGAGCTGACGCATTTTTTTCTTTATTTTCAATGGTCATTTTAGGAAGTACAATAACCCTCAGACTTTGTGCATACAAAGGAAGAAATAATGTCATAAGCAACAAACCAGTGAATACTTTTTTCATAAATAGCCTCCGTCATCATAGAAGTGTAATATGCAAACAGAACATATTGTATCACATCATCGGGAGTTTGCAATTTTTATGGAAAAGTTTTTGCGGTAAAATTTTTTGGTTTTCCATTTTTTACGATTAATTTCTTTATGTTATTAAAATTATTTTACTTTCACCTGAATCGTTCGATTCTGAGTTAGAAAACATGGGAAAGAATTCTGATTATGGGAAAGAATTCTGATTCAGAAGAGTTACACAAAATCTGAGGTTCACCCTTAGGTTAATCGGCGATTTTTGTAACTTCTTAAGAACAGAAGGCTTTTTCATTTTTCAATGAGAGAGTCGGACGGTTCAGGTTTCAGATGTTTTTTGGGGTTTTTTATTGAAAAACTGAGGATTCAGGTTATAATAAAGCCGTATAAATGAAGATGGTGATGTATGGCGAAAAAAACAAAACACACTCATGAAGAAGCCCGCAGGTTTGCACGTGTGATTGTTTCTGACATATCTCTTTATAACAGAGAAAAAGTTGAAAAGGGTATTATGAACGATTCCGTTTTTTCCGACATGAAGGAGGAGATTAAGGAGGGACACACTTACTATAGATCTCTGGTTGATATAAAAATATACAATTCATCAAACTATTTCAATGAAGCTGTTGTAGATATACTAATAAAACCTTTTTCACATCTGGAGTCAAAAATATGGTAGCCTTCAAAACAAGATTCTCTCTTCTTAACGAAGAAAATGTAAGAATAGATAAACTTCTTTCCGGTCTACTTCCCTTTTCAAGGACAAGAGTTCAGAACAGTCTGAAAAATGAACTGGTAAACTGTAACGGCAAAATTGTCAGTGACCGGTCTTTTAAAAAATTCAAAGCCCGTGACTGCATAGAGATAGTTATCCAATCCATGAAAGAACCCAATGCAAAGGCCGAAGAGATACCTTTGAACATACTTGAGGAAAACGACGATTTTCTGATAATCGACAAACCGGCCGGACTTGTTGTTCATCCTGCACCCGGGCATCCTGACGGAACCCTCGTGAATGCCCTTGTACATCACTTTGAAAAACAGGGATTGCCTGAGGACTCCATTCCCGGAACAGAAAAATTCAGACCCGGTATCGTTCACAGAATCGATAAAGACACTTCCGGTCTGCTGGTTGCGGCAAAAAGAATCAAAGCTTTCACCTATCTTTCATCTCTTTTCAGAGGACATAACATAGGCCGGGAATACATAGCCTTTGTCTGGGGGTGTCCCGACGAAACCAGTGGAACAATAGAAAGCGGCCACTCCCGTGATCCCGTCAACAGAAAAAGATTTACTCCCAATTCCAGAAGAGGGGGTAAAAGGGCTGTTACCCACTACAGATTAATTGAAAAATACCGTTACGCTTCAAAAATTTCTCTGCGTCTTGAAACCGGCAGAACTCATCAGATAAGAATGCATATGAAACATATCGGTCATCCTGTCATAAATGACAAACTTTACGGAGGAGTTATAAAAAGCGGCAGCAGTGAACTCAACCACCTCAACGCTTTATCCGATCGTCAGATGCTTCACGCCGCTGAACTTTCCTTCAACTTCGAAGAAAAAGTTTTTTCGTTCAGAAGTGAGCTTCCCGAAGATATGCAAAATCTCGAAGATATCTTAAAAAAACTTACATTTCACCGGAGGAAAATATGAGCCAGAAAAAAGTCTTGATTTTTGAGACAAGCAATACTCTTAAAACTGCTTTCAAGCTTGCTTTCGAAGGAAGTGAATGGAAAATTGAAATAATTTCTGATCCTGACCTGATACCGGTTCACATGGAAGCATTTGAACCTGATGTTGTTATTCTCGAAAAGAAAAACTCTTCTTCGGAAACGCTCAACTTCATTAAAAACAGTGATGTTAAAATGATTTTATCAACCGCATCACCTGAAAACAAACATTCTGAAATATCAAGACCTTTTTCTACCAAAGAACTTTTTGAAATACTTTCTGAAAACTCTCATCCGGATACAGAAAATGAAGAGGATATTCCTGAAGCGGAAGAAGTTTTTGAAGAGAATGACAGTTTTGACACTGCCGATGAACCTTTAATTCTTGATTCTGACCGGGAAACAACTTCAGAAGAAGAAAACGGATTTACTCAGGAGGATGAACCTTCGATAAATCCCATTGATGAAATTTCTGAAAAAGAAACCTTCGCAGCAGCCGATGAAATTAAAGAAACCGCTGTTAACGATGTTGAGCAAATAGAAACGACTGAAGATACGGAAAACTCGTTATCCGAACATCTTTCCAAAAGTCTTATGGATGATCTGGATGAAGACAGTTCCGAAGACGAAGCATATGTGGCTGAAATAATAGAAGATGATAAAAAAACTGAAGAACCGGAAAAAGATCCGGAATTCGCTGATATGATTTCTGAAACTTCCGCTTCACAGGATAGTAAAAACTTTGAAGAAAAATCTGATACCGAAATTCCGGAGTTTGATG
>JAWOGE010000277.1:0-6891 GCA_046497165.1 bacterium
GTATCTTCGCAGGAGTTGCTTTATGACTGCGACCCTGAAGACGAAGATTGCGGGTTCAGTAGTGAAGAAAAAAAAGATGACGGTTGTTCCTGTTCATTTGTGGCCACCGGCAAAAGCCCTTCAAAAACTTTACCGGCACTTTTACTTTTGATTTTCTCCGGAATAGCGATTTTTGTGCTGAAAACTAAAACCTGAATCGTCCGATTCTGAAAGGGGACACTTTTACAAGTTTCAATGATAGAGTCGACCGGATTAGGTTTGACATAACATTATATCTGTGATATATTTCCCGGTGTTTAAAGGAGGGTATTTATGCATAAAATTCTTGTGCTTTCCGACACTCACGGCAAATTGCCAATCAATATAGACTCTTTTCACGCGGATTTTTTGATTCATGCTGGAGATATAGGCAGGGAAATTTTGAATAAAATAGATATCGATCTTGATTACACGCCATATATTGTACGCGGCAATACCGATTTTGATATAAACAATGGAGTTCCTGATTTTATTACTAAAACAATAGAGGGTGTCCGCTTTTTCATTGTTCATAATCTGAGTGCACCTCATCGTATAATTTTGAAAAATGATAATTTGATAAAAACTTATCAACCTGATGTTGTGATTTTCGGACACACACACAAGCCTTTAATTGAAAAAAAGAAAAACATTCTTTTTTTTAATCCGGGGTCTGTAGGTATGGCAGGAATGACAGGAGAACGCTCTTACGGGATTATAAATGTCGACAAAGGACTCATCATGTCGGCAGAAACATTCAGACTTTCCGGACAGGTGATAGACTCATGGCTGAAAAAATGAAAGCTCTTGTATCTCTTCTTCGTCCCGGGCAGCAGATTACCGAACCGGTTTTTGATGAAAACGGGCTTCTTCTTGCCGGGGAGGGTTCTGAACTTAATGAAAGAAATCTTTATCTGCTCAAGGAAAGCAATGTGAAAGTCGTTAGCATACTGAAAGAAAACTCTTTTCCCTGGCAGTGCTGGAAAGAACCTTCAGAGCGTCTTAAAGAACTTGAAAAAAAGTTTTCTTCCAAGGAAAAGGACAAAAACATGAAAATAATAAAAAATGCCATAAAAAAAAGACTGACAGAAAAAGAAAAAAACAAATAATGGAGAGCCCTTTGAAAAAAATCTTTTTGTTTAAATTGTGTACGATTTTGATATTTGTGATTTTAAGTTGTGACAACAATACGGAGGAGACAATCCTTGAAGACACTTCCGAGGTTGAAAGAGTTGTAGGTCTGAGATTTGCGGATAGTAAGCGCAACATAGCTTCTGTTCGTAGTATAAATATGAAGATATATGACATGAAAGGAGAAGAGGTTTTCAGCAAATCTTTTACGAACCCATCGGAAAACATGAAAATTGACGGAATTCCCGATATCCCCAGAGGCGTTGTTGTTTTTACAGCTTATGGAGCGGATGCGAACACTCCTCGCTGGAAAGGCAAGGCGAGCGGACTGTCTTTTAAAAAAGGGGAAACCACTAAACTGGAAGTCATGCTTTATCCTCTTAATTCAAACGGTTCTTTGCCTTATGAATTGTCCGAGCCCCGTTTCGCTCATTCATCAACATTGCTCAGAGATGGAAGAGTTTTGATTGCGGGAGGGTTTTCCGCGTGTCAGGGGAAAAATTGTTCTGCTACAAGCAGTGTTGAAATAATAGATCCGGAATCCGGACGCATAGAATCGCTCTCCTCGATGAACCAGCCCAGAGCTTTTCATAAAGCGGTACTTGTCAATGACAGTGTTGTTTTTCTTGGCGGAGTTCAAAAACTTGTGCTTGACGAAACCACATCTATAAGCGACATGCCGGAACTGCCCGTAAAACTTGAAACAGCATCAACAGGTGTGGAAATTTACCGTCCTGCCTATCCGAAACACAATCTCGCTATAAACGGTGAAAATGAAATTCCGGCAGAAGTGAACTATCTTGTGGATGATTCTGTTTCGGAAGGATTTTATCCTTATCAAAGCTATGTAACTGTCCCCTCTTCAGAGGGAAAATGGGACATCTATCTTATCGGAGGGATATCCTCCGGAGAAGCTCTGTCGTCCGTTTACAAAGTAACCGTATCAGAAAATTCAGGGGGAGAAACTTCTTTTACTTCAACAGAACCCCGAAAAGTCGAAGGGAGTGACGCTCTTCCCGGAACAGTTGCACCGGTATCGGGGAAAAACTCGACAAAAGAAGTTTTTGCAATAGGCGGAAGAAGTGGAGAGGCCGAATCAACAGCACATACCATATCTCCGGATATTTCCGCATGGGAAACGGAAAACATATCCAATATATTTTTTGCCCGGACAGTTGAAGCAAAAGGCAAAGTTTACTCCTTCGGAGGAATAATAAACAACGGAGATTCCTTTTCAAATACCGACATAATATATGAATTCTCTTCCCCTGAAGAATCCGTGTCTTCAGGAAGTTACACATATGATAATGTTTTTTCTTCCGTTGTTTATGATGAAAAAACCGATTCATTTTATGTTGTTGGAGGGACAGTCTCTATTTTGAATGGTTTTAATCTTGGCGGAAACTCTTATGTAAAAGGCACCGCCAATGATTTTTTCATAACAGTTCCGAGGTCAAAGCTGAACGGAGACACCGATAATATAAATTCCGGGAGACTCGGAATCAACCGACTTCTTCACACAGCCACTATTGACACAGTTCTTGATAACAACGGCCTTGTTTTTATTGCAGGTGGCATAGAAGGTTTGAACATAGATAATTTCGACAAAATAAAAAGCTCAGTAAATGTTAAGTACATCCAGAACTGACATGACCACAGGGAAAGATCACCTTTGCTGAAGTTTTTCCTTTTTTATCTTTTGAATAAATAACATCTCCATTGCAAAGATTCATTATCTCTCCGGAAATCATCGGCGATTTTTTTCTTTTATGATGTTTTCCCGAAAACTTTCCCCTGCCTTCGTATCTGAAACGATCTTTCCCGTCATCTTTTACGAAAAGCATATTTTCCTGAAAGTTAAAACCCATAAAAACATTATCAGCTTCATGTTCCAAAGAATCCGTTATGATTTCTGAAAAAACCCTTTCCAGACAAGCTCTGTCAAACAAAACAGAGGGAAGCCTGTCCATATGAAAAGAAGTTTTTTTTCCGGAAAATAGAACGGAAAGACGGTTCTGCAGAATGTCAGTTAGAAAATCATTGAGTTCAATCTCTTCGTATGATGCCCCGGACACTGATTTTGAAAAAAGAAACAGCATTTTATTGACAGCTTCTTTA
The DNA here is from genome assembly GCA_046497165.1 of bacterium. Lineage (GTDB taxonomy): Bacteria > UBP6 > UBA1177 > UBA1177 > JAWOGE01 > JAWOGE01. The sequence goes on from JAWOGE010000277.1 coordinate 3,268, forward strand.
AAAGAACTGGTGTTCCTCTTTATTCGACTGGATATTTCTGTGATCTCTTCATGGGAGTTGTTGAAATCACACAGAGATGCCAGTTCAGATATTACAGCGGGAACAGCCCTGAAATCATGGGAGAGGTATTTTCTAAACCTACTGAGAAAATATTCTTTTATAAGTAATTTTTTCTGTTCTGTTGATTTTGACAATATCTCAGCGAAAATTCTGAGCAGGATTTCCAGTTTGTTGTCAGTTTCAATTGTTTTGCTTTCTGAAAAACATATGAGCATTGCCGCACAGAAGTTTTCCGAAGGAATAACATAAGCTTCGTGATGAAAAGAGTTATTAACTGAAACAGCAGCATTTTTACTTATGAAAGCAGTTTTTTTGAATGTACTGCCTTTTTTCATATTTTCCATAAATTCAGTTGAAATATCGACATCCGTTATGTATGTATTCTTCCATTGGAATCCCGCTTCGCAAAGCTTTGACTTCTCAACAAACTCCGAAGGAATAAAACAATATCCATTTTTTGTTTTCACAGGAAAAAACACACACAGAAAAGAGGCGTCCGTGTGTTTTAAGATAAGTTCGCCTGTTTTCCTAAGCCGCTCCTCTGTTTTTTCGAACTCCCATATTGAAAGGATCTCTTCTTCCTTTTTTTTCATGAATTCCATTTCTCTTTTCTGTATGATTTTACAAGCTCTGAAGCTATTCCTGTGTATGATGAAGGTGTCATCTTTTTCAATCGTTTTTTCACTTTCTCCGGCACACTTTCAAGGTTGTCTATGAATGTGCGGATGTCATCCATAGTTGTTTTTTTCCCCCTTGTCATAGCTTTCATTTTTTCGTAAGGATTTTTTTCTCCAAAAACACGCATAACTGTTTGGACAGCCTCGGAAAGCAGCTCAGGATGAGCTTCCAGATCGGCCTTTATTACAGATTCGTCTGCATCTATACGGGAAAGTCCGCTAATCAGATTGTCAGTAGAAATAAAAAGATAGCCGAAAACAGATCCAAGGTTGCGTAAAACAGTGGAATCGGTGAGATCTCTCTGAAAGCGGGAGTTAAGCAACTTTGTTGAAAGATGCTCCATAATAGATATTGCCATGCCCATATTGCCCTCACTGTTCTCGAAATTTATGGGATTTATTTTATGAGGCATGGTTGAAGATCCCACTTCGTTTTCCTTCTTTTTTTGTTTGAAGTAGTTCAGAGAGATATATCCCCAGATATCTCTGTCAATGTCAATGACCACTGAAGCCAACCTTATTATGTTGTGCAGCATATGAGATATATAATGATAGGGATTTATCTGGGTTGTCCAGGAAAGAGGTGTCAATTCAAGATATTCTGAAATAAATTTTCGAGAAGATTCATGCCAGTTTATATGAGGAAAAGCTATGTAATGGGCATTGAAATTACCGCTGGCACCGTTCATCTTAGCTTCCTCAGGTAATATTTCAAGCAGTTTGATCTCTTTTCTCATTCTCCATGCAAAATTTATTAACTCCTTGCCGAGAGTTGTCGGAGAAGCAGGCTGTCCGTGCGTACGGGACATCATAGAAAGATCAGCATACTTTTCAGCTTTTTCTTCAAGAAGAGAGTGAACAGCGAGAAACCTGTCACAGAGAAGTTTTCGGGCCTTTTTTATCATGAGAGCGTAAGCTGTATTGTTTATATCTTCCGAAGTACAGGCAAAATGAACGAATTCACTGATGTCCGCCATTCCCATGTCAACAAGCTTCTTTTTTATGAAATACTCAACGGATTTAACATCGTGATTAGTGGTTTTTTCAATGCTTTTTATCATTCTTGCCGATTCAGGGTTGAACCCTTCTATGATGGATTCAGTTTCGGAAATTCGGGCGTTCTGGAAAATTTCAAGTTCTCGGGACAAAAATTGCAACCATTTTACCTCAACATAAACACGATGGCGTATGAGCCCGTATTCAGAAAGAATATCACCCAAAACCTCAGTGTGTTTTCTATATCTTCCGTCATGAACGGAAATGGATTTCAACGAATCACTCATAATAAAAAACCTCCGTAGTTAAAAAATCAAATTTGCCGTGAAAATAACATTCATTCCGAAAAAGTAAAAACTCGGTGAAGCTTCTTTTCAGAACACACGAGAAATATGCTATCACATAAGCAAATTAATGCAATCAAAAACCTTTCCAAACAAAAATCTTCCCGGAAAAATATGATTGTGAAATTCATCCCGTTCCACAGGAACTTCGAAAAGGGAAAAAGTAAAAACTTCAGCAGATTGATTAACTATACCTAAATCGTTCGACTCTATAATTGAAAAGTGAAAAAGCCTTTTGTTCACCCGAAGTAGAGACGCAAGATTTTGTGTAACTCTTCTGAATCAGAATTCTTTCCCATGTTTTCTAACTCAGAATTGAACGATTCAGGTTGAAGATTTTTATTGGAAGTTTAGTTTTATTTGTCTTCCTCAGATTCTGAAAGTTCTTTTTTTATTTCAAGAACTTTTTTAACAGGAAGACCTGTTATGGATGAAACTGTTTCAACGGGTATTTTGCAACGAAGAGCTTTTTTACAGGCTTGTATTATTCCTTACTTTCATTTTACCCTCAGACGCTTTCAGCGCCAGCTCCCTGCAACAGGGAGCCGTATTGAAAAGCCTCCCTTTTGAAGGGAGGTGTCACGCAGTGACGGAGGGTATTGTGAAAAAGGAGAAGCTCAGATAGAGTTGTTCAGTATACAATCCAGCAAATCCTCAAAATCTCGGCCAATCCGGATTCAGACAATTATCCGAAAAACCACAATCCCTGCAATCTGTAGCTGCGTAGCGTGCTACGCCGTTTGTTATTCAGAATGATTTCAGGGTGAAGAAGCGATGTCTGCTTTTTAAGGGCTGTTGCCGTATTTTATAGTTGTAAAAATTTCATGAATCTTTCGAATATGTTTATGACGATATTCCTTTCCGGATACTCAATCTCTTCGATCAGCTTGTCTTCGACAAATATTTTCTTTTTCTCTTTTTCGCCGAACATATCTGTTCTGAGCACAAGAAGAGCCTTTTTGTTATTTTCAATTTCCGCTGAAATTTTTACTTCAAACCAGTAGTATTTAACTAATTCAACCTTTTTTGACAAGATTTTTGCGGAGCTGTCAAAAGATTTCATCTCTTCAACAGCATAGTTTCTCATTTGAATCGCTTTTTTTGAAAGGTAGCTCATATCCCTGTGACTGCGTATACCTATACGGAAAAATATAAATAAAAGTGTTATTATATACAAAAACCTCAAGATATCAGATAACTTACTTAACAATTTAGACTTTTGAGGTTTTTTTTCAGACTGTTTTTCCATTTCCGCCTCTTTATTATTCAAAATATGGATCCACTTCAGGCATGATTATAACTCTGTTTTCACCGAGTACAAATCCTCCTGCCCATGATTTGTATCCCGGTGCAAAACCCGGTTTTGGTGCAAGGGGATTGTGCTGAATGGTCATGCCGGTGTCTGTCCGTTCTCTGAATATCTGTTTCATGGGGTCTTTTTGTTTGTGAAACGGATTGAACATAAAAGAGCCGGGGCCTGTTTTTATGTCGGGATCATTGACAACCGGTCCGCCGTATACGCTCATGCGATCTTCATCGGTGAGTTC
>JAWOGE010000346.1:0-6884 GCA_046497165.1 bacterium
AAAATGTGTTTTGAAAATACTATTGTTATATCAAAGACTTGGCTCGTTTGTGGTTTGGAACTTCCGATAGAACACATCTTTTAAATTTTAAAACAAACCTGCATATTTCACTGTTCAATCCAGTTCCCTCCAAGTGCCCTGTGAAGTTGTACCCGGCTCAGGACAGCCCCTTTTTCGATAGAAAGCTGAAGCTGTTTTAGTGATATCAGATTTTTTTCAAGTTCAATAAGTTGAGAATAAGGCATGAGGCCTCTTGCATATCGAAACCTGCTGTTTTCAAGAATTCTTTCCATTGATTTTATCCTTTTCTGTATGCTCTCTTTTTGAATTTCCGCATTTTCCATTGCAACCATTGCTTCCTCAATTTCCTTAAATGCATTTATAACCATTTTTTTATAATCGAGTTGTGCCTGTTCATATAGTACAACTTTCTGATCAACAACAGAAAACTTACTACCACCTGCCAATGTATAGTTTATATCGGCTCCGACTGTGGCTGTTAAATAGTCACTTGAAAAAAGTTGGCTTAACTCTTTGACATTGAGATATCCGAGCATCCCTGTCAATGATATCCTCGGAAAAAGATCCGCTTTTGCCGCACCTATTTCCTGCCTTGCCGCTTCAACTTTTAACTCTGCTGATTTTATATCGGCACGATTTTCAAAAACTGAAGATGGAAGTGCTGCGGGAACAGGCTCCGGATTATGAAAAAACAGATCGGAAGTTTTCGGTGTTTTAACTATATTTATATCGGGATTTTCCCCGAGAAGTACAGAAAGAGCGTATTTTTTTGAAGTGAGCTTTAATTTTGTATCAGCAAGGTTTGCACTTGAATTTTCCATCTGCCCGAAAGTCTGTTCAACTTCGCTTGCAGACCCACTCCCTGATTCGTATCTTTTCAGTGAAATTTCATGTAATAACTCATCAAACTCAAGTCTTGACAGATTTAGTTTTTTAAGCTGCTGAAGTTCCGCTATATCAAAATAAAGCATGACAACTTGACTTATTACAGAAAGATATACTGTCTGAAGATCCTCTTTTGTTGCTTTCAAATTTGCAATAGCCGCTTTTTCTGTGCTTTTCAACCTCCCCCATATATCTACCTCGAATGAAAGCCCTGTGTTCAAATTGTAAACACCTGATGTTTCAGGAGAAAATCCAAACTCCATAGATGACTGTCCAACTTGGGTATCTGTTCCTGATTTCATTCCCATTGCAGGGGATCTTCCGTAACTTACTCCGGCTGTTCCTGATAAGACAGGGAATCTCACCCTTCTTGAAAGGGAAAACTGAGTTTCCAGAAGTTCAACCCTTTTAATTGCAAGCATTATATCAAGGTTGCCCGAAACCGCTTTTTCAACTATTCTGTTAAGTTGCTCATCTTCAAACTGCTCCCACCATTTAAAAGGCGAAATCTCTTTTCTATTTACAAATGTTGTTTCTGTCCGGAAATTATTTTCAGTTTTTATATTCCTGCGGAGATCTTTTTTTGACGGAGCCATTGAACAGGAAAAAACAAATAATGAAAAGATGATTATTAAGCAGAGTTTTTTCATGATGTCACCTCCGCTTTGTTCTTTGTAAAAATTGACTTTATGTCCTCAATTACAAGAATTCCGCATGGAACAAAAATAAGCGTTGTCACAGTTGAAAAAACCACCCCGAATCCAAGACTTATGGCCATCGGAATCAAAAACTGTGCCTGAAGACTGCCTTCAAAAATCATCGGCAGCAGACCGACAAAAGTAGTAACAGAAGTAAGAAGTATGGGCCTTACTCTTCCGCCTGCCCCTTCAAGAACAGCTTTGTGAATTGGAAAACCCTTTTTTCTGGCAAGTTCGTTTGTAAAATCTATAAGGACAAGCGAATCATTGACAACTACCCCTGAAAGTGCCACAACCCCAATAAGACTCATTATGGTCATATCCCAGCCAAGAAGAAGGTGTCCCAGAATCGCTCCTGTCAGACCAAAAGGGATTGCAGACATTATTATCAGCGGCTGCATGTAGGACTTAAAAGGTATGGCAAGCAGAATATAAATCAGCATAAGTGCAATTCCATAGCCGATTGCAAGACTTACAAGGGATTTCGCCTGTTCTCTCTGCGACCCCTCAAAAGAATAACTCACATTTGTAAAACGGGGAAGAACTTCGCTTTCTATTCTTCCTGCAAGATCCCGATTTATTTCGTTTGAGCTTACTACATTATCGTCAACATCGGCTGTAATTGAAGCTATCCTCATCCTGTTTGCCCTTCTTATGGCACTGTATCCTTTACCGATTTCAACTTCCGCCACATCTGTGAAGGGCACTTCTATACCGTCTTTTGTTCTTATTCTCATATTTCTGATATCATTCACAGATCTTCTCAGCTTTTCCTTGTACCGAACCATTACCCTGATCTCCTCTTTTCCTCTCTGGATACGAAGAGCTTCATCTCCGAAAAAAGCCTGCCTTACCTGCATGGCAAGGTCGCTTGTGGTAAGCCCGAGTGTTGTCGCTGCAGGTTTGAGACTGAGATTTAATTCTTCTTTACCCTCTTCGAGAGAGTTCCTTATATCAAAAACTCCACGATAATCCCGCAAAATATCTTCTACCATTTTGGTCGCACCTTCAAGCTGATAGTTAGAATCACTTGCAAGTTCAACTTCTACGGGGTTTCCCGCTGTAAAAAGATTAGCCTGGAAAGTCGCAGATCTTGCTTCAGGTAAAGAACCTGTAAGTTCTCTCCACCTGTTAACCATTTCCGTTGTTGAAAACTCTCTCTTTTCCGAAGATATAAGTTCAATACTTATCTGGGCTATGGAAGGATCATCAAAAAGTGCGGCCTTACCTCCGGGGCCTCCTTCATTTGCGGGCTGAGCTCCAATAATTGTAAAAGTGTTTTTAAAAAGGATATCTTCAAACTCCGGATATTTTTCAACATACTCTTCATAAACTTTTAAGGAAGCAGATTCCGCTCTTTTAACTACTTTTTCTGTCTGATCTATGGAAGTTCCGGGAGGCATTTCAATGAGAGCTATCATATTGTCTGATTCAATTGTGGGAAAAAAATCAAAACCTATAATACCACTTGTAAGAAGACCCATTGAAAAGAAAAACACAAAAATATTCAATGAAATCGTAACATATCTGTTTTTGACAGCCTTAGAAAGAAAGGGCATGAATTTATTCTCTACAAAGTTTTCAAGTGTTTTGGCTGAATATCTGCTGAGCCTGCATAAAAAAGATACACAAACCCCGGGATCTACATTTTTTACTGAAGCAAGATGTGCGGGAAGTATAAAAAGTGATTCAATAAGACTGAAAAGAATAACTGCAATGACAACTACTGGAACATTGCTCATCACTCTGCCGATTGATCCTTCAAGAAAAAGAAGCGGGCCAAAAGCCCCCACAGTTGTTAAAACAGCAAAAACCACAGGAACAGAAACTCTTAGAGTTCCCTTTTTTGATGCTTCAAGCGGAGGCGTTCCGTTTTCTCTTTCGCTGAATACATTTTCCCCGACAACAATGGCATCATCGACAACGATACCAAGAACAAGTATAAAAGCGAAAAGGGTGATGACATTGATGCTTGTTCCGGTATATATCATCACTGAAAATGCCCCTAAAAATGAGATCACAATTCCTGCGGCAACCCAGAAGGCAAGCCTTGCATCAAGAAAAAGAGCAAGAGCTATCAACACAAGGATGAACCCCATAATCGCATTTTTCACAAGGAGCTGGATTCTTTCTTTGAGAACAACTGTCTTGTCAGCCCATGGAGTCACTGATATTCCGGCAGGAAGGGTGCTGTTTTTTTCTGCCATGTACCTCTTTACCGTTTCAGCAACTTCAGTGGCTTTCTGATCGCCAACTCTGAAAACTTTCACCAGTGCAGCAGGTTCAGAATTAAAAAAAGTCATTAAATCCGATTGTTCAAATCCGTCAGTAACGGTTGAAATGTCTCCGATTTTCAGAGTTGTCCCGTCAAAATTGCTTCTTAAAGTAATATCTCTGTAAGCATCGGCAGTTTTTGCAAGATTTTTAGTTCTCAGGAGGATTTCTCCCGAATCTGTGTTGAGTTTTCCTCCGGGCATATCAATGCTTCCGGCTATCAGACTGTTTGATATCTCAGAGATAGTAAGACCCAGCTCCCGCAGTTTGTTTTCTGAAACTTCTATTGAAATTTCATAGTTTCTGACTCCTTTGACATCTACCTGCGTTATTCCGTCAAATTTCAGCAGATCTTCTCGAATTTCATCACTGACTACTTTAAGAGTTTTTTCGTCGGTATCTCCGTAAATACCGAGCTGAATAACTTCAATTCTTACAAGACCTTCTTTTATTACCGGTCTTTCAGCATCTTTTGGGAAAGTAGTTATTCTGTCAACTTCCGCTTTTATTTTATCCCTCACTTCTTTTATATCAACTCCGAATTCAGTCTGAACTGTAACAACACCGATACTTTCAGAAGCAACGGAGGTGACTCTTTCAACTCCTTCTATTCCTGAAACGGCTTCTTCTATTTTTATGCAGATGGTTTCTTCAATGTCCGCCGGAGATGCACCCCGATACTCTACCTCCACAGTTATAAAATCAAGTGGAAGTTCGGGAAATACCTCCTGTTTTACATTGACTACAGAAATGATACCTGCAACAACGATAAATATCATAAGGAGATTTGCAGCTACATGATTTTCCGCCATCCATGCTATTGCAGATCTCATCGGACTCCATCCCTTTTAACTTTCATTCCGTTTACCGGATTGCTCAAAGGTGAAACTACAATGCTTTCATTTTCTTCCAAGCCTCCTGTTATAACGGCATTTTCGCCAAGAAATGCAGATATTTCTATGTTTCTTATTTCAAGCAGACCCTCTTTTTCAATATAAAGGCTTTTGTTGTGAATATGTTTTTCGGGCATCAGAAAGCTGTTTTCTATTTCAATTCCTTCCATTTTCACCTGAACAAACATATTTGGGATAAGCGGCGGATTATCTGTGTTGTAAGAGTCTGGGATTTCAATGATAATTCGCGGGAGTCTATTTCTTTCATCAAGCTTTGCAGCAACTCTTTTAACTTTTCCGATCCACTCACCTTTTTTTCCTGAAAAAAATCCGGAAACTTCAGCAACGGGCGGCTTTTTGTTGTTGAGGTCAAGCCATCTCAACTTTTTGTCTTCAACAGAAACAACTACTTCCATAACTTCCTGACTATATATTGAGGCAAGATTTGTTCCCGGTCCTACGAACTGTCCTTTTCCGGTAAAACGGGTTAAAACTCTTCCCGTAAAAGGAGCCCGGATAACTGTTTTTTCAAGGTTAAGCTCAGCAAGTTTTAAAGATGCAACTGCCGATTCAAATGCTGATTTTGCCGATTCAAGCTGAGGAGTTCTGAGAACAAGGTCGGACGGAGTTGAATCACTGTTTTTATTGAATGATTCCCACTCTTTTTTTGCAAGCTCGGACTCGGCTTTTTCTTTTGCAAGTGCAAGCTTCTGTCTTTTTACTTCCGCCTGAGCACTTTGTACTCTGAGCTTGTATTCCCTCGGATCAATTCTAAAAAGCACCTCCCCTTTTTTGAAAAAACCACCGTCTTTCATATCCGGAGATACCGATGTGATTGTACCCCCTACCTGAGAAACAATATCTATTGACAAAGATGAGCGGACAACACCGGACCCTTCAACATCCATTTTTATGTTTTGAGGTGAATAAGTTTTTGTTTTTACAACAGGAAGAAGAATTTCTCTTTCCTCTTTCTCAGGTTCAGGTCGAAGCATTGTCATAAAAACAAGAATAAACAGCCCCGCCGAAATGATAACTACAGGGAGGAGTTTCTTTAAAATTTTCATTATTTATTCCTAATATCAATAATGTTTTTAAGCATTCTATGAAGATACTCTCCCAAAAGTTCTCTTTCATCCATTGAAAAACCTTTGAACAACTTATCAGTCCATGTTTTAAGCACTTTCATAACTTCAGGAATGAGATCTCTCCCTTTTTCAGTAAAAAAAACTTTGTTGCACCTTTTATCAATTTGAGATTTTTTTCTTATGACAAAGCCATTTTCTTCAAGTTTTTTGATCGCTTTTGCTGTTGTGCCTTTGTCCATGAAAAGGATTTCAGACAACTCTTCCTGAGTCGCACCCTCCCTCATAATAAGAGCCATGAAATATGGAAACTGTCCTGAAGAAATATCATGAGCCATAAGCTCATCGTTTATGTGGCAGTGAGTGAGCCTCACTATTGTTGAAAGGTTTTTTCCGATATCGCGATGAAACCTCATCATCACCTCCTTCAAAAACCAATAGCACAAATTAGTTGGAAATGCAACTAATATTGCATATAAATTTCAAATGAATGAAATAACTCAAAGAAAAGCAAAGCATTATAATCGGGCAGAGATATCTTGAATATTTGGGTTTTTGGAATAAATATGAAAAACCGTAGATCTATCAGACTCAGAGAATATGATTATTCGCAAAATGGATTGTATTTTGTCACCATTTGCGTGAATGGCAGAGAGGAATTGCTGGGAAATGTTGAGAACGGTGAAATGGTTCTGAATGATGCTGGGATAATGGTGGATAATTTCTGGAATAAATTGCCGAAAAAATTCGATGGTATTTATTTAGATGAATATGTGGTTATGCCAAACCATTTTCATGGAATAATAGGGTTGTTTAACGACAATGAAAACGGAAATACACATCGGCACGGGCGACCACACGGGGTCGCCCCTACGGCGGATTCAAATGTAGGGGCGACCCCGTGTGGTCGCCCTGATATCGGTGTATTCCAGAAAAATGGTTTATCAGGAATAATATCCTGGTTTAAAACCATGACCACCAACCAATACATAAAAAATGTTCACGAAAACAATTGGCCGCCGTTTTAT
>JAWOGE010000026.1:0-4095 GCA_046497165.1 bacterium
CGGCCAGCAGCTCACGCTGGCGCTGGCTCCCACTGGGGCGGTCGAGCAGGTCCCGAATTCCTTCGATACCGAACCGGTCGGCCTCGCGGTCGACCACCTCGGCGATCGGGTGCTGACAGAAGCGGGAAAGAAAACCCTGATGAAAATAAAAACAGATACTATGAACAACCTCTCAAAAATATTTTTTCAAAAATACATTTTGAAAAAAGAGATCAGTGCGATGACAGCTTTTTTAAACTGCGTCCTTTTATACCTGAAAACATCTATTCAAAGGCAGATGTAACCCTCAGCAGAGATGATTATCAGAGAATTGCAGAAAAACTTGCCAATGATTTTGAAAAATTATCCGGTCTGCCGTATGATAATTTCTTATCTGCTCTGTCTGCGATACTTGAATATAATTTATCATTTATTCCCGCAAGCACTATCGACGAACCTGATGTCTCGCTGTTTGATCATCTTTCAACTACGGCGGCAATTTCCGCTGTTCTGTATTCCTATCATCAGACAACAGACACCATTGAAGAAGAAGAGATAAAGGACTATTCAAAAAAGAAATTTCTTCTGGTTTCAGGTGATTTGAGCGGCATCCAGAGATACATTTTCAACCTGAAAAGCACCAAATACAGTGCGAAGACACTCAGGGCCAAATCATTTGAGTTGCAGGCACTGACAGAGTCTGTATCAAGTTCAATTCTTGAAAAATTCAATCTTCCTGAAATGTGTAAGCTGGTAAATGCCGGTGGACGTTTTATTCTCCTACTCCCTAACACTAAAGAGACAATAAAGCAGCTGGATCAAATAAGAAAAGAAGTTGAGCAATACTGTCTTGAGAGATATTTTGGAGAATTGACTCTGAATATTTCCCAAGGACTTGAACTTTCAGCCGGTGATTTCAGTCAGGAAAATGCCGAGGCAATCTTCAGAAAGATATCCAAAGTCACATCTGTTGCAAAACAGAAAAAATTACAGAATGCCCTTTCAGACGGCACACACATGATAGAAAAAGAATATGAAAACATCAGAGGTGCTGAAAATGTCTGTTCGTTATGCGACGCAAGGGCAGTTACAGAGCATGGGAACTGTCGGATTTGCAATTCGCTGATATCTGTCGGCGGTCGTATTCCGAAGTCGCAATATCTGGGATTTATTCAAAGCGACATGGTTGAGAAATCAAGCTTCAACTTATTCAACAGTATCAAAATGAGGACAAGTCCTGATATCGGAAGTCTCGGGGAGGGAGTATTTCCGTACAGAATCAATGAATACGAGCCGGGATTCCCGACAGCCAACATTCCATATTATATTCCTGCGGATGACAGTGGAGATGTGAAAACATTTGAGGATCTAGCCAAACTTTCTGACGGGATTGAAAAAATTGCCATGTTCAAGGCTGATCTTGACAATCTGGGAGCGGTTTTTTCCATCGGTCTGGGAGAGAAAATATCCATATCCCGATATTCCACAATAAGCAGAATGACAAATTACTTTTTTTCGACCTATTTAAATGACTTGCTGAAACATAAATACAAAAACATCTATACAATTTTCTCCGGCGGAGATGATCTCTGTCTGATAGGGCCGTGGACTGATATTGTTGATTTCTCAATTGAATTTCAAAAAAAGTTCAAAGAATTTACAGGAGAGAATGACTCAATTTCAATTTCAGGCGGTATTGCTCTTTCAAGCCCGAAGGTCCCTGTTTCTAACATTTCTCAAAGAGCTGAAAAAGCTCTTGAAATGTCGAAACACAAAGATAATCTGAAAAGTAAAATAACATTGTTCGATACAACAGTTTCCTGGACGGGTTTTGAGCGTCTTATACACGAAGCTGAGAATTTGAGTGATAAGCTGGAAAAAAAGGATAACAACAGTTTTTCGAAGGCTGTGGTGTACAGATTGCTTGAATATGGTGAGCGTGAGCGTAATTTAAAGAACGGTAAGGCAAACAGTTACAACGCTTTATGGCGCTCACATCTGAGATATGACGCCGCAAGAAATATTAAAAACTATAAAGACAGGAAGGAGTTCCTGTCAATGGTTGAAAAGAATATTCACGGAATAAAACTAATAGCTAATTACGCACTTTACAAGAACAGAAAGAAGGAGAAGGTAAATGATTAAATTTTATGATGAGAAAGGAAAAGTACATCCAGATCTTTATGATCAAAAAGCTCAAGAAGTGGCCCAAAAGTTAATTGAAGGAAAATTCAACAAAAAATATAATAAAACTAATTATCATGGTGTATCAAGATCGCAGTTGAGAAAACTTTTTGATGAAGTGAAATCAATAGAAAAAAAACTAAACAATAATAGCTGGGAGGATGTGTTGCCTTTAGTAAAAATGATAAAGTCTAAAGCTGCGTATAATACCAGTAGGATGATAAAAAATGAAAAAGCTAATAAAAAGTACTATGAATTTTTAAATGAGTTTGTGAAAAATGGTATAGATCAAGTCTACGAATATAGAGACTATAAAACATTTTGCATGTTTTTTGAGGCTGTATATGGTTTTTATTATGAAAATGGTGGGTATGCAACAAAATAATGAAGGAGAGTAATATGAAACAGAAAAAGATCAAAAGAATTGCTGGAAACATTAAAATTATTACCGGGCTTCATGTCGGCGCCGGCAGTGACACCATAGAGATCGGTGGAATGGACAATCCTATTATCAGAAACCCTGTAACGAACGAGCCCTATATTCCCGGTTCTTCTGTAAAAGGAAAAATGAGATCGTTAATGGAGTGGGAAAGTGGGAAACTGATGAATAACAAGGGGAAACACTGTAATTGCGGTGAGTGTAAAATATGCAGAGTGTTCGGATCATCTGCGGCAAACAGAAACGATCGTGAAAAAGCACTTAGAAGAGGCCCCACGAGACTGATTGTTCGTGATGCACAACTTTCGAAAGCAAGCAGGGAAAAAAATATAAATGAAGGCATTCCTCTTGTGGAAGAAAAACATGAAAACAGTATTAACAGAATAACAGCAGCGGCAACTCCGAGACCGATTGAAAGAGTTGTGCCGGGAACAGTATTTGATTTCGAGCTTTCCTACAGAGTTATTGATACCGGTGACGGTGACAACGGTTCTGAAGATGAAGATAATTTTGAGAAAGTTGTTTTGAAATCCCTTGCTCTTCTGCAGGTTGACTATCTCGGAGGCGGCGGTTCAAGAGGAAACGGAAGAATACAGTTTGAAAATCTGCAGGATGAAAATGGTAATCCGATAGAGCTGCCAGAGGTTTGATTATGAATAAATATAGAATCAAAATTAAAGTTTTATCTTCTCTCGGAACGCCGTTGATGGGAGATACCATTTTCGGGCATCTTTGCTGGGGATTGAAACTCCGCGAAGGTGAAGGGGCTCTCACATCTTTTCTTGAAAAGTATGACAGCACGCCTCCTTTGATTATCTCCGACGGATTCCCGGAAGGGCATCTGCCTGTTCCACTTCTTGAGCCTGCAATGCCGGAGAAAGGAACCACCCTTGAAAACATCAACAAAATAAAAAAGTTCAAGAAAATAAAATACCTTGATGCCGGACTGTTTTTCAATGAAGAATTCAGCTTTTCTGAAAAACGTCTTTTGAGTACTCAGGAAAAAAGCGGAGAAGAAACAACATTTAAGAAAACTGCCAAAATGCACAATACGATAAACAGAATCACCGGAACAACTTCCAATGGTGAAGGTGGTTTGTATGCATCAGAAGAGATTTGGTTGAGTCCGGATAACAATGTTTTTGATATTTATGTCGTTTCCGAGTTTGAAAAAGAGAAAATCCGACAACTATTTCTATGGACTTTTGAAAATGGCTACGGAGCTGATAAATCAACAGGCAAGGGAAACATCACTGTAGAATCTGTTGAACAGGTTCATTTTACTGAATCGGGTAACAGGGCGATGGCTCTGGGATCATTTGTTCCCGAAAAAGATGAAAATCTGATCAATCTTCGTGCCGATGTTTTTACAAAGTTCGGGAAACTCGGCGGGAACTATGTACTTTCACAGAACCCATTCAAAAAGCCTCTGGTAATGTATCGACAGGGGAGCACTTTTTCGTCTGAAGACAAAAAGGAGTATACAGGCTCTC
>JAWOGE010000051.1:0-10406 GCA_046497165.1 bacterium
AAACAACGCAACAGGACAATTTGCTTCTTTGCTATTCTCTCAGACAGGTATTTCATGCGAACAGAAAATCTTGAAATATAACGGAATGCCGTTTTCAAAAGAGGAAATTATTGAAAAAATTAAGGGAGATTTATAATGGGTACGCGTTTTGATCTGAATGAAAAAATTGATATCGCCTGGTGTCCCGGTTGTGGAAATTTTGCAATTCATAAAATAATAAAAGACTCTCTTGAAGAACTTGATATAGATCCTCAAAAAGTTGTTTTCTCAGCAGGAATCGGACAGGGAGCCAAAACGCCTCAATATATTAAGACACACTATTTCAATGGGTTGCACGGTCGTGCACTTCCTGTCGCCACAGCTATCAAAACAGCAAATCCTTCTCTTGCTGTTTTTGCTGAAGGAGGAGATGGCGATATGTATGGGGAAGGAGGCAATCATTTTATCCATACAATTAGAAGAAACCCCGATATTGTCAACCTTGTTCATAACAATATGATTTATGGACTAACAAAAGGTCAGGGCTCTCCCACAACCATGAAAAACCAAAAAACAACACTTCAGAGTGACGGCGTCTATCTGGAACCTTTTAACCCAATAGCTGTTGCGGTTTCTCTGAAAGCTTCATTTGTGGCCAGAGTATTCTCAGGAGATATTGATCAGGCAAAAGAGGTTTTTAAACAGGCCGTCAAACACAAAGGTTATGCATTAATTGATATACTTCATCCTTGTGTCTCTTTTAATAAAGTGAACACTCTTAAATGGTTTAAAGAAAACACATATTATATTGATGAGAAGCACGATCCTGAAAATGCTGTTGAAGCTTTTCAAAAAGCAATGGAAACTGAAAAACTGCCGCTTGGTATTTTCTATATAAACAATAAGGTGCCTGAGGAATCAGAGCATGGAATAAGCATTTAACTTGTTTCATTTCATTTCTGAATGTTAGTATCAAACTTCCGCATGAATTCGGTAATGTTCCTGAAAAAACTGCTATTTCGGAAAGTTTTAGCCGCGAATACTTTTTCAAAAAATACAGAAATATCTTCCTGGGAACATTGTTTCTTGAAGATTTCAGAAGCTCTTTTTCTTTGAGAAAAAGGGTCCCGGGAATGACTGTCCCTTATATTACGAGGTAACTGGCACTATTCTCTGTTTTAAATGAATTTCGGAATAATAAATCCTGTGAATTTTCCAACCAGACCTTTGAAGAACGGAACTTTTGCGGGAACGAAGTAGTTCTTATCTCTCAGTTTGCTGAAGTATTCATAGTCTGCTGGAAAGTCCTCTTTTGAATCATCGGCCCCGAAGATAGCCCTTTGAGCATGAAACTGCAGGATACTATCCATAGAGGGAACGATCGGTCCGCTGCTGTTCAGCTTTTCTGCAAACACAGTAACGCCTTTTCGAACAGCCTTTTCATTTTTTAATTTAAGTTTTTCGGGGAACTCTTTTACCGGTGGAGTCGTTGCACCAAGAAGAGTTTGAGATCTCATTCCCCAGACACCTGCAACACCTTTCAGGTATTTCAAAACATCTTTAAGGCCGAAACCGCCCACCGTTGAAACGATGAGAGCATGCTGGTTGAAGAAATGCGGCCGATGACAGAACGCAGAGAGTCTATCTATGAAATTTTTCATGTTGGAAGTGACATTCATGACATAAACCGGAGAAGCAAAGATAATTCCGGTTGAATTCTCCATTTTTTTAATGATTGAGGGAATATCATCGTGCAAAGGACATTTTTCAATTCCCTTTGATAGACAGCTGAAGCAACCGACGCAGGTCTTAATATCCGCATCCATGAGCATCACATATTCAAACTCAAGATTGTTGATTCTTTCCCTGAGCTTCTTTTCCACCTCTTTAACAAGCTTAAGCGTGTTTCCCTTTCTCTGAGAACCGATTAATGCTGTTATCTTCATCCTGACCTCCAGAATCTGTACATATAATTTTTGCAGAAAATAGTTGCCATGACCAAAACTGCCATCATAAGCAGTAAAGTTACTATTTTTCCCATATTTTCTAACTCAGAATCGAACGATTCAGGACTCAGAATCGAACGATTCAGGGCTAGTATACAAATATAGCAAAAACAAGTGTTCTGTCAACAGTCAGAAAGGTCAGAAAGAGGCAGGGCATAGTTTTCAATACTTCTCCAAGCAAAACAAAGGTCATTGGCGGGGGAGAGTTTCTGTGATCGCTGTTTTGCTCACTGGTTTTTATCTTGCATTCTGTATATTTTTTGAAGTTGTGATTTCAGTCTGCCCATGATTTTCGGTGTGAAAATGGGGCTTCTGTAGGCAGAGAGCGTGTTGTTCTGATAGATCGGCTCTTTCATGAAGTTCAGTCTGCTTTCTTTTTTGTGCTCCTGAGCAAGAGATGTTCCGGGAACAGGTGAAAATTCAGAAAGATATGGGCGGCCGCCTGCTCCTTCTGCTATTTTTATGGATTCTTCAACTTCTTCCACGCTCTGTCCGGGAAGTCCGCATAGAAGATATATGCCTATCTCTTTTTGTTTGTAACCGGCATGCAGAAGTGTTCTTAGTTTTTCCTCAAGCTGTTTTACAGAGGTTTTTCTGTCGTATCTGTCTGATAATGTTTCAAATCCCAGTCTCAGAGGTGACACATTGTTTTCAAAAAGCATCTTGGCTGTTTTTTCGCTTATTTCCCGGACATGAAGGCCGTTGGGAACATGAAAATGATAATTATAAAGTTTTGCTGTACGAAAAAAGGCTTCAAGATGTCTGCCTCCGTTCATCAGAAGTGCATCGTCATAAAAGGCTGCGTCTCTGAATCCGGTTTTTTTACCCCATTTTTGTAAAAGTTCAGCCTGTTGCGGAAGATTTCTGAATAAAAGCTCCGGACAGATGAGAGAAGAAGCACAATAGGGACAGTCAAAAGGGCATCCGTCAACAACACTTAAAGGGTATGTTCTGTAACGGTTTATAAGATCTTCAACTTCCACAAGGTTTTCTCCGGGAAATAGAGAGGAGCGAAAAACATCTATTCCTTTTTTCAGAAATACCGAAGGCATAAGCTTCGCCGCTGTGCCTCCGACAAGCACGGGAACATCGGGGAAACAGTTGCGGAGAACATCCGCAGTCGAAATAAGAGTACGATACCAATAGGTCATTCCGGAAGCTATCAAAATAACATCGGGTTTTGTTTCAATATTTGAAAAAACTCTGCGCATATCGTTATCTGAAGCACCGAATCGGAAGTATTTTCTCGGAACAAAGGATACCGCTTCGGGTTTTTCTATTTCTCTGCGGTAAAAACTGTGCCTTCCATCTTTTCTGTACTCAGGAGATTGTGCTCCTGATTCTTCTGTTTCACTGAAATAAAGAAAATCAAAAAAAGATATGTTTTTATTCAGTTTTCTCAATCCTGAAACCACTCTCAGCAATCCCAGGGGAGCAGACCAGAAACTGTATGCCGAAAAATCTTCTACCGGCGGATTTATACAAAATATATTTCGTGCATCTTCAATATCTTTGAGAAATTTTTCCGCTTCGGTATAAATCCGGGACATGCAAACTCCTTTTGTCAGACAGGAGTCTACTTTTTTTTTTCTTTCAGTCAATTGCGACTCATACCTGATTCGGTCGATTCTGAGTTATAAAGATGGTAAGGATTTTTCAGGTTTCTATGAGAGAGGCGGCTGAATCAGGTCATAATATCCTTTGACAAAAGCTCTCTACACATTATCATAAAAAAAGTTTAACTTCAGACCGGAGTCTTCATATGCTCAGTGATGTACAGAGAGAAGCGGTGAAAACAATCGAAGGGCCTCTGCTGGTTTTTGCAGGAGCCGGTTCTGGAAAAACCAGAGTAATAACTCACAGAATCGCCTATCTCATAAAAAATCACTTCTGTTCTCCCGAAGATATCCTGGCAGTAACTTTTACAAACAAAGCAGCGAGAGAGATGAAAGAAAGAATTTCGAACCTGCTGAGAAACAGTGTAAATTCAAAAAAAATCGAGATCTCCACATTTCACGCTCTCTGTCTTAAAATTCTCAAAAAGGAACACTCTCTCATAGGATATCCCGCAAACTTTGTAATATACACACCCTACGAAGAAACAGAGCTTGTCCGGAACATGATGAAAGAAAAGAATATCTCCTCGGAACGCTACTCGCCTCAGGGGATTCTATACGCATTGTCTAAACTCAAAAACAACCCCGAACTTAAAAACGACCGTCGATTTCTCATTTCAAACATTTCCAACAGCATGGCTTTAAAAATAATGAATGATTTCAAAGATGTCATGAAAGCTGCCGGTGCAATGGATTTCGATGACCTGATCCTGAATACTGTGGATATTTTCGAAAAAAATGAATCCGTAAGGCGTAAATACTCTGAAAAGTACAGATACATAATGGTGGATGAATATCAGGACACCAACCATATGCAGTACAAACTTGTAAAAAATCTGGCTTCCGTACATTCAAATGTCTGTGTTGTCGGTGACGATGATCAGAGCATATATGCCTGGAGGGGAGCCGATGTTTCAAACATATTGAATTTCAGCAGGGATTTCAGCAACTGCAAAACCGTCAAACTTACAGAGAATTACAGATCAGTTGAAGAGATTACGGCTGCAGCGGGAAAACTTATAAAACACAACAAAAACAGAGTTGACAAAAAAGTAAATACTTTGAGAAAAAAAAGCCCTGAATCTGCTGTGGAAAGATTTGAAGCCGAAAATGAAAAAGAGGAGGCGGAAAACATTGCAAACAAAATCGCAGGGCTTCTTGAAAAAGGGGAAAAACCTTCCGATTTTGCTGTTATAGTCAGAACCAACGCCCAGACAAGACCGATTGAAATGTCAGTGAGCAAACACGGCATTCCCTATCGCATAATAGGCGGCAACAAATTTTTTGAAAACAAGGAGATAAAAGATATTCTGGCCTATCTCAGACTACTGGCAAACCCCAATGATGATGTAGCTTTTCGACGCATTGTAAACTATCCTTCAAGGGGAATCGGTGCTGCAACTCTGCAGGTTGTAAACAGATATGCATCACAAAAAAACTCCTCTCTTTTTTCCGCTGTTATCTCTCTGATTAATTCCCGGAACATCTCCTCTTCTGTAAAAAATAAACTTTTCACTTTTACAAACTTAATGAAAGAACTAAAAAGCATCGTTTCTTCTGAAAAACCCCGGATAATTGCCCGGGCCGTCATAGAAAAAACCCGCATAGATAAAGCGGTTACCTCTTCAGCGGAAAACAGCGATGTGGCTCGTATTCGCAATGAAAATATAACAGAATTTATCAACTCCGTTTCTGAATTCGAAGAGAGATACCCCGCTCTTTCCGGAGAAGATTTCATTTTTGAATATCTCAATGCGACATCTTTGATACAGGACACAGACACCCCTTCGGGAGATGAAAAAGGGGTCAGTATAATAACCGCTCACAGTGCCAAAGGGCTCGAGTTCGATATTGTTTTCATTCCCGGCATGTACAACGGCGGGTTCCCGAATCATATGGCTCAGGAAGAGGGAAATGTTTCTGAAGAACGCCGCTTGTGTTATGTCGCCTTCACAAGAGCCCGGAACATGCTTTTCCTATCCAATCCACGGCATATCAATAAAAGAGGCCGCAGAATAAAAGTAGACCCTTCCATATTTCTTTTCGAAGCTGAAATTCCATCGGCCGAAGACGCCGCGGAAAAGATGTTTGAACAGGCGGAAGACGATGTTGCAAGAATAGATCTTCTTTTGAAAAAACTTTCAAAATCACAGGAGAAAAACTGAAATGAAAAAAAACACGGAACTTGAAAAAGAGCTGTTGAACTTAGACCAAGCCGGTTACAAAGCATATAAGAAAATAAAAGGCATCTATGATTTCAACGAGTTTATTCTGTTCATAGATCATGTCCAGGGTGATCCTTTTGCAGCTCCTTCAAAAATGAGGATAAGAAAAAAACATGAGTATGCCGGTTTTCCTGAAAACACTCGAACTCCCGAAACAAGAGCTGTGGCTTTTCGAGATTTTATTGCGAGGAAGTTCTGGATTGCCTGTAAAAAACTCAGTTCGCCCGGCAGAAAAGGCAGCGGTAAAAGCGGATTGATAAGCATAGAAAAACCGGGGCAGGAGATTCTTGAAAGAAGCTCCGTGAAATTAAATTCGGATTGGATAGAAGCTCGTTTTGTAATGGGGCTTCCCGCCTTCGGAAGAAAAATCGCCGGACGAAATGCCGCAGATATGATTTGCCGTGAACTTCCAAAAATAGTGTCCGAAGCACTGCTTTATGAAAACACCGATGAAAAAGCTCTCCTCAAACATGTAAAAACCGCCGAAGATGCTGATTTTCTCCGTCGTAAAACTGTTGAAAGAGGCTATGTCGCTTTTGTTGCAAACGGCTCTATTCTTCCACGGGAAAGCGGAATAAGTCAACTGCCTCTTGCTGAAGAAGAAGCTGTTCTTTTCAAATCACCTGAATCATGTGAAACCTCTTTTGAGCTTCCGAACACTGGACACATAAAAGGGATGGGCATAAAAAAGGGAATAACCCTCATAGCCGGCGGTGGATATCATGGTAAATCAACGCTGCTGAACGCTGTGGAACTTGGAATTTACAACCACATTCCCGGAGACGGCAGAGAGTTTGTCGTCACGGATCCTGCGGCAGTTAAAATTCGTGCGGAAGATGGCAGGCGAGTGGAAAAAGTAACTATTTCGCCCTTCATAAAAAATCTTCCCCTGGGAAAAAACACTGAATCGTTTTCAAGTGAAGACGCCAGCGGCAGCACTTCTCAGGCTGCAAATATAATGGAATATCTTGAAATGGGAGCAGGTGCTTTTCTTATTGATGAAGACACCTCCGCAACCAATTTCATGATAAGAGACCACAGCATGCAAAAATTAATCACCAAAGAATTTGAGCCCATAACACCTTTCATAGACAAAGCCAAACAGCTTTTTAATGACCACGATGTTTCAACAATTCTTGTAATAGGAGGCTCCGGAGATTATTTTTCCATAGTTGATACCGTAATAGCCATGAACACATATCTTCCTGAAGATGTAACCGAAGAAGCCCGCCGGATCGCGTCAAATACAGAAACCGGAAGAACTTCCGAAGGTGGAGAATCCTTCGGCTCTTTCAACAAACGAACACCTGTATGCGGCTCAATAAAAACAAGAAAAGGAAAAAAAGCAATAAAAACACAGATAAGAAACATGAAAAGCATACAAATAGGCTATGAAAACATAGATCTTTCACAGGTCGAACAACTTGTGGATATATGTCAGACACGAGCCATAGCAGCCGCCGTTGTCAAAATAAAAAAAGATATCTGCGGAAACATAACCATGGGTGAAATAATGGAAAAACTTTTTGAAATGCTTGAAGATGAAGGATTAGATATTCTTTCCACCTACGAACCGGACGGATCTTTTGCTGCTTTCAGACCCTTTGAATGTGCAGCCGCACTGAATCGTCTGAGAACACTTTTGATAAAATAACAACCGTAAGTCTATCGCAAACCATTGAAACAACTATCGTTTTATGTCAGAAACCCACTGCGTGTTGCTACGGTTTTTTTAATAAAAACAAAAATTGTTGACAATATGGAAAAGCTCATTAAACTAAAAAAATAGACTGACATGTCAGTTCAATTGATAACGGTTTGCCTTCAGGGGGTTAAAGATGAAAAGAATGATAGTTTTTCCAGGACAGGGAGCTCAATTTAAGGGAATGGGCAAGGATCTTTTTGATAACAGTGCAGCTGTAAGGGATATTTTCCGCCGTGCTGATGAAGCACTCGGCTTTTCTTTGTCTGATATATGTTTTAACGGCCCGGAGGAAAAACTTACACTCACAAAGTATGCTCAGCCTGCAATTTTGACAGTGAGCTATGCCGCATGGAAAGCGATGGAAGAAAAAGTCAATATCAATAACATTGAATTTATGGCGGGGCACTCGCTCGGTGAATATACAGCTCTGGTTGCTTCCGGTGCCCTTGAATTTGAAGAGGCTGTAAGAACCGTTTTCAAAAGGGGTGAATATATGCAAAATGCTGTGGCTGAGGGGAAAGGATCCATGGCCGCCGTTCTCAATGCATCTCGTGAGAAAATTTACAAAGTTTGTGATGAATCCGGCCATCTTGTATCTCCGGCAAATTTTAATTCTCCTCGCCAGGTTGTTGTTTCCGGTCTCACAGAAGGAGTTGATTTTGTTGTCAGCTCTCTTAAAAAAGATAGAATCAGAGCTAAAAAACTGAAAGTCAGTGCTCCTTTTCACTCCAAACTCATGAAACCGGCTGCTGAAAATATGATATCGGTTTTGAACACAATGACCGTAAACAAAATGAAATATCCCGTAATTTCAAATGTTACTGCACAACCTGCAGCCCGTCCGGATGATATTCGCGATCTTCTCGCTGAACAGATTACAGCTGCAGTACGCTGGGATGACTCTGTTGTTTATGCCAGAAAAAAAGGTGTTGATGAAATTGTGGAAATAGGTCCCGGGAAAGTGCTTTCCGGACTTGCAAGACACATTGACCGTGAAATTTCCACAAAAAACATATCCTCATGGGAAGATATAAAATCCGTTGAATTCCATTGATTTTTTCCGGAAGCACGCTCCCCGAAAAGAGCTTCGTCATAAAAAATCAACATGGCGAGCAGATCTTGCAATAAAAACATCCTTTTCAGAATGAGCTCAAATATACAAGTTATTGAAACAGCATTGAAGCTATGGCTCCCAATATGCCTGTGAGACTTTCTCCTGCGATCAGACCGGCAGCAGCCACGGTGAGAAATCTTGAAGACCATGTTTTACAATACCGAGTGAGCAAAAGACCGGTTACTCCGCCTATAAACATTCCTATTGAGTTGTAAGCGGGAATTACAAAGCCAAGCCCCATTGCAGACGGACTGAGAATTAAAAAACTGTATTTTCCGGGAGCCGTTTTGGCAAGGATTGCCATTAATATACCGACAACACCGGCAATTATCATGGCTGTTACACTTCCTTCGGGCATGGCATCAAATCCTGTCATAAAAACTTCAGCCACAGCTTTCCATGTTGCAACCGCCGGAGCAGGCCATTCATCTGTAAGAAGCTGGTTTTGGGGATCAGGTATTAAAACCAGATAAGCAGCGGAACCTGCAAGAGCTCCGGCAATGGTTCCGAAAAACTGGGCGTAGCATTGAAGACGAGGTGAAGCTCCGAGAAGCTTTCCCGCTTTCATATCGTGAAGAAGATCCGCACACTGACTCGCTGCTCCGCCCGTTACATTTGCAGCCATAAGATTGGAAACAGGTTGTCCGGGATCTACAACTCCGAAAATAAGCTGTGTGACTTTTCCCATGGCACCTACGGGAGTTACCGCAGTTTCCCCTGATACACGAGCTGCCACCACAGCGAGAAAAAAAGTGAGAAAAACGCCGAAAACAGCAGTAATTGCAGAAATATCAAACAAAATAACCTGAAGGGTAACAGAAAGAGTCAAAACCAGAACAAGTGCTATCTTAAACACCTTACGGGGCACTTCATCCTCTTTTATTTCTGTGTTATCGGAATCTGAAGATCCCTCCGATTTTTTATTTTTGTTGAAATTTTTTCCTGTAATTGCCGACAACATGGAACGCCATGAAAAAGCAAGAGAGGTCAAAGAAGCTGTCACCATCATGGCCACTCCCGGCCAGAGTAACCAGTGCAAGGTGTTTTTATACCAGGACACACTCGGATCAATTGCACCGTGTGCAGCCCACCCCAGTTCCATAACACGAGGAGCTATGACATACCATGAGAGAATTGCACCCACAAGCATGGAAAGAGCTCCCTTGAAACCGACAAGAGCTCCTACACCGATCATCATCAGAGAAGGATCCAGTGCAAAGGTGAGATTTTTCATTGATATGGAATTTATTCCCTTCTCCATAAGCAATCCCCCCGGACGAGTTGAAACAGAGCCGGGAAGACCTATGCGTGGAATGGAAAAAAGCATGGTTAATATTTTCAGTGATGCGGCAATTACCCCCATGGAAATAAGAACCTTGACTCTGGCAATGGCTTCAGCTCCTTTTGCATACATCTCTTTTACTGTTTCAGCTGTTGCTATGCCTGAAGGAAACGGAAGTTTGTCAACAACAAGCATCTGGCGTCTCAAACCTATGGCAACAGTAACTCCCACAGTAGCCACTGAAAACACCCATAAACTCAGAAAAGGCCACGATAATGTCTGTCCCGTAATCATTGTAAGAGCAGGAATGGGAGCAACCAGACCAGCTGAAGATATGGCGGCGGCACTGGATGCAGTGGTCTGATTTATGTTGTTTTCGAGAAGCCCCCAGCTTCTTGTTCCGAACAACTTGCTGGAACCCTGCCAGAAAGCATAACTTATGAGAGCGGAGGTTATAGACATATTAAACCCCCAGCCTA
>JAWOGE010000106.1:0-13087 GCA_046497165.1 bacterium
TTGTGAAGATCCTGACTGCAAAGGAACACTTGTCTGCCGAGAACCGAAGAAAAACAAGCTGGATCTTTTTGTTATGAGTATGTGTCCCTACGGAACAAAGGCTCTTGATGCCGTGGATAAAGTACTTGAGGTTTTTGGAAAAAACATAGATCTCGATATTTATTATATAGGCAATGAAAAGAATGGAAAGCTTACATCGATGAAAGGTCAGGCTGAAGTTGATGAAAATATACGCCAGCTTTGTGCCATGAAGTACTATCCGAAAAATCATAAATATATGGAATACATAACCTGCAGGAATAAAAACATCCGTTCTTCTAAATGGAAATCCTGTGCTAAAGATGGCATTAAACCCGAAGTTATAGAAAAATGCTCCACCGGAGAAGAGGGTAAAAAACTTTTTGCTGAAAGTCTTAAAGTCCCGCAAAAACTTGGTTTCGGTGCCAGTCCCACATGGCTTGCCAATAACAAACATAAGTTTTCCGGAATTGATGCAAGTCGAGTTCAGCAGATGTTCTGCAGATATAATCCTGAAAATCCCGGATGTGAAAAAAAGATAGAAAAAGATAAAAAAGCCCGAAAAGTCAAGGGTTCCTGCGGCTGATAAAAACAAAATCATTTATAGAGGCGTGTCTTTTTTCTACGGCACGCCTTTTTTATTCAAACCTGAATCGTTCGATTCAGGTCAAAAAAAAAGAGATAAAAAAAGCCCTCCAGAAAGAATCCTGGAGAGCTATTATGACGGTGCTGGTGTGGGGGCTACCATCTGATACATAGTATAATTTTATATTACATTAAAAGCAAGAAAAAAAATAAAAAAATTGCGAACGACCAAAGATTCCTTATTATCAAAGCTTGGATAGTGTTACAGAATGTGGAGAAAAAGAATGAATAATCAGGACAGAAATGAGATAGTAAATCATCTTCAGAGAACAGGTTTCAACAGGCTTGAATCGGAGGTTTATCTTCTGCTTTGCCGGAGATCATCTTTGACCGGGTATAAAATATCCCAGATATTGAACGAAGGCTCTTCCAACATATATAAGGCTCTGGATTCTCTTACTCGGAAGGGAGCAGTAATGCAGGAGCAAACACCCGGAACCAAACGATTTTCCGCTGTATCTCCGGCTGAATATCTTAATAAAACGGAAAGAGAGTTCAAAGAAACCTGTATATTTCTTCAGAAAAACATTCCCGAACAACCGAAAAAACAGCGGGAAGTGAGTGTATACAGTCTTGAAAGCGTATCACAGGTGTTTGAGCGTGCCAGAGTAATGATATCAGAAGCCACGGCACAGATTGTTCTCGATGTTTTCCCGGGACCTCTTGAAAAACTGCTTCCTTTTATAGAAAAAAAAACAGAAGCGGGAATAAATGTGGTTGTTAATGCTTACAGTGACATATCCATCCCATATTGCGTAGTTACAAAAAAAAATAAAGCGGAAGAAGCACTTAAATCCCTTAAAAACGACTGGATAAATATAGTTGTGGACGGAGACAAATTTTTGCTTGCTGTTGTTGATAAAAATCTTGAAAATGTAAGACATGCAATATGGACTAACAGCCCCTATCTTGCCTATGTTCTCCACAGTGGAATAGGCTCTGAGATATTGTTTTCAGAGTTAATAAGAGTAGTTAAAAAACATGATCTTGATTATGAAATAAAAGGACTCAGGGAAAAATATGAGGTTCTTATGTCGACAAATCTTCCAGGTTTCAGAAAAATATCTTCAAATGGCAAATAACAGATCAGCGGTATATAACAAAGGAAGTGAAAACTGCATGTTCATTATATAAACGCAAGCCGGCATTTCCACCCATTACCGGGGAAAGTGAGTTGTCCGATATGGTTACCTCACCTGCACCGCCTGCTTCATCTTCAAAAGTACATTTTACATTGTTTTCGTAATAATAAACCCTTACTTTATGCCATTGATTATCCGAAGCCGAGCTTGAAATAATAGTATTTTCAACAGGATTTATGCTTGTTCCTCCGTCATATCGCCATATGCCAAGTTCGTTGTTATCTCTGCGATAAAGACAGGTGTACCAGTGATTTGTGCCTTGAACTTCACGCACGGAAAAAAGCAGTCCGGCATAGTTGGCACTGGAAGGTGCCGACTGATCATAATGAAAAGTTGTTTCAACAGAATACACATCGTCGGGAATATTAACAGAGTTGTAATAATTTGCGCCCCTTGGAGAAGAAGAGCCTGTGATATAACCGTTACCGTATTTCCAGCTTCCGTTGTCTTCGCTCCACTGGTCATCTTTGTATAAAAAATTATCAAAGAGTTCTATTTTTGAAAGCAATGAGTGATCCCAATAGGCTTCACAGGCATCACCGATACCGTCGCTGTTTGAATCAACCTGATCCTGATTATAATAAGTAGGACAGTTGTCGCAGTTATCGTCAACTTCGTCGTTATCTTTGTCATATCCGTTCCCGTTGCAATCTCCGGAATTCCCAGTGTTCCCAGTGTTGCCGGTGTTGCCAGTGTTGCCAGTGTTGCCAGTGTTGCCGGTGTTGCCAGTGTTTCCGGTGTTGCCGGTGTTTCCGGTGTTGCCGGTGTTGCCGGTGTTGCCGGTGTTGCCGGTGTTGCCGGTGTTGCCGGTATCTCCGGTATCTCCGGTATTCCCGGTATTTGTTGCATCGTGACTTTCGTCATCTTTAGAAGTTACGGTATTGCCGCATGCTGTAAAAAACATAATAAAAAACATAAACAGTAAAAGTCTTTTCATTTTCATGATTACCCCGTAAATGATAAAACAACCAAAACATAAACAAGAATAATCACAAAAGAAAAAAATTCAAGAAGTATGGAAAAATGAAACGACACTCATATCTATTTGAGGGAATACTTTGTTTTTGAGCGTGTTCCGAAAAGATGCCGTCGGTCTGGTTTTGCAATGGAAGTTAATTTTTCAGAATGTGCTCATTTTTTCTTTTTAAAAATATTTTTTGTTTTTTTCTGCTTGTTTTCTGTTCCGTATTTATATTGAAATCCGTAATATCCGCTGTTGTAATTCCCATATTTTATGTTGTTGAGAAAGGATTTTTTTATTCCGTTTATAACTAATCCCACATTTCGTTTCTTTTCCGGGATTTTCATAAACATATCTTTTTCAATATTGTTCAGTGCAGCTAACGGAGCCGTTCCTATTTTTGTTACAAAAATAAGTACATCCAGTTTTTCAGCCATAAAAACAGGGTCGGTTACAGCGAACACCGGTGGGAGGTCAACAAGAACAAAGTCATATTTCTCTTTCAGTTTTTTAAGAAGGAGGGAAAATTTTTTGCTTTTAAGCAATAAAGGAGGGTTAGGCGGTTCTTCACCGGCCGGGATTACATCGTAACCGTAGGAGGTTTTCTTTACTACTTCATCAATGGAAATTTCATTGGTGGTAAGATAATCGGTAAGTCCCGGAGATCTGCTGATACTGTTGTGTATATGTTGTGTCGGTTTTCTCATGTCTCCGTCAACAATTATAACATTTTCATCAAACTGTCTGCAAGCTTCAGCAAGCTGGTAAAGCAGAAAACTTTTACCCTCGGAAGGAACTGAACTGCTTATTGCTATAATCTGTTTTTCCTCTGTTGTGGAAAAGCTTATATTAGCGTGAAGATGGCGAAATATTTCTTTCCACTGCAGTTCATTATTTTGTCTTTCTTCCGGTTCCATATGGGGAATTTTTGCAAAGATTGGGATGTCCGGAAAAAACTCTTCTATCTCTTCGGGAGATGTTGCAACGGTTTTTAATAACTCTCTCACGAAAATCAGGACAGTTCCCGTTAAAAGAGCAAGAATTGATATTATTATAAGATAAAGTTTTCCCCGGGGTGATGTTTTCTGTGAAAATTCCGAACCGGCATTGTCCACAACGATCACACCTGAGAGGGCTCCTCCTTTACGGATACCCGCTTCATAAAGTTTCTGAAGAAGAAATGTGTATATCTGTTCCGTTATTTTGACATCGGTGGATAAAGAGCTCAGCTTTATAACATTTTCTGGAAAATTTGAGATCTCTTTTGTTAATTTTCCGTACTCTCTTTTAAGGCCTTTCAGTTCACTTCCAAGGGTGAAGATTATGTTTTCTGAAAGTTGACTTATAGTAGAGGCTGTTTCCGATATTTTTCTTGAAATTTCAATCATCATCGGGTGGGACGATGTAACTCCTGAAGCCATGGAGACCCTTTCTAAAACAAGTGCGTTGTATTTGTTTATTGTTTCAGTCAGAGCTGTGTCCTGTACAAAAGCGGGTGAGGGCAGCGGGTTGTTTTCTGAAAAATCTGAAGATTTTTTGATGATCCCTCTGAGTATATCTATTTTCACTTCGCTCTCCCTTATCTGGTTGCGAAGTGATTCGGTCTGCTTCATAAAGCTTTCTACCTGTTTTTCAGGAATTATAGCCCCTTCTTTCCTCTGAAAATTGCTGAGTTCATTTCTTTCTTTTTTCAATCTGAGGCTGAGATTGTCAACTATTTCTTCCAGAAAATCTTCTGTTGCTTCAGCTTCTCTGCTTGACCATATTTTCTTCTTTTCAGCGTATATGGAGACCAGTTGATTGACTATGTCAGAGGCTATATGGGGGTTTGAATTCGTATAAGAAATTCTCAGCAACTCAGGGTTTTTTCTGTCTCCTGCTGTTGAAAAATTTAAAGAGTTTTTTAGAGATTCAATACTTTTTTGCATGGAACGGGAAGAGAAGGTGAATTTTGACCCCGGGCTGATGACCCCTTTTCGGGCAAGTGTGATTTCTCCTCTGTCTGTGTTACAGGGTTTGTCCCAGCGACAGTTCCATTTTTCGTCGGAATCGTTGAAGGTTATTGTATAGGAATTCTTTTCTTTTGTAATGATGCCTTCTTCGCCCAGAAGAGTGTCGTAGCCATTTAAAATGTCAGGTCCGCCGAGATATAATTCACTGTCGGTTAACGATTTCAGAACATGTAGAAAGTAGTAGTTTGAGGTTTTTGAAAATTTTATACGCAGATGGGCTTTTTCTGTTAAAGTTGCAAGGATGCTGTTACTTCTAAATATCTCTATTTCATTTTGTATTTTTTGGGTGGATGTTCCCATAAGTTCTGCTATTCCGGTTTCTTTTTCTTTGTTTTCTTTTATATGTATGAGAGAAGAAACTTCATACTGAGGTGTTTTAAGTGAAACATGTATCCCGCCTGTCAGCATTACAAGAAAAACAATCAGCAAAAAAAGAGGCATATGCTTGAAAACAATAGAGAGCATTTTATTGAAATCAAATTCCGTCATGAAACTTTCCAGAAATTAAGGTTGTGAAGAAAAGATTTATGTCCATAAAATTTCATATTGCTATTGTGTAAAATTTTTGTATATCTGAGTGCCTGTGTAAAGCATCTGAAAAGTGGGAAGCAGCTGCTGAATAATTCTGTTGTAATTTGTGAGAGCCGTGGGCGATACTAAAACCCGATCTCCGGGAGCAAGCCTCAGGTCCCCGGCTTTCCCTGTGAAAATATCTTCAAAACTTAGTTGAGCAAGAAAATGTTTATCAGCTGTTTGTCTAACCAGATATATTCTGCCCTTGTCTGCGTGAGGTTCTACAAGTCCTCCCGCATCTGCAAGCAGATCCATCATGCTGTAAGAGCTGCTTTTTATTTCAAATGCACCGGGATTTTTGACCTCTCCGAGAATATAAGCTCTGTTGGCACTTGGATGCGGAACATAGAAGGTATCTCCGTCTTTAAGATAGTATTTTGAAAAATCCTTTTCCCCGGTGGCCAGATCATTTATGCTTATGGGAAGAACTTTGTCACCTCTTCTCAGGTAAACAAACTGTATGGAGCCGGTGTCCTGATGAACAGGAACCATTTCGGTGACAGCTTCAAGGAGGTTGGTGTTGAGTTTTATGGGGTGTTTCCCGGCATTTCGAAGATTTCCTATGATATAGTAGAACTGACTTTCGTATTTCACAACATCCAGCATAATGTGAGGATCTATAACATATTTGGAATATAGTTTCGATAATTTTTCAGTGGCCTCATCCCTTGTCAGTCCGTTAACATAAACTTTTTTAACAAGAGGAACATTTATCCTTCCTGTTTCATCTATGGCATGTCCGAATATCTCTCCTAGAGCTGTTGCCTGAGAACTGTCCTGGGGATTTCCGTATATGGTGATTTTAATTTCATCGCCTATGCCCATCCGGTATTCCAGTTCCCCTTCATCTATGGCTTGAAAATTGTCTCCCATATCCATCTCTTTTATGTCGAATTCACTTTTCGGAATATCTGAAAGTCCGGATGCTTTTCTATGGGAGCATGAAGCAAGAAGGAGTATCGTAAAAACAATGGCAACTTTCGAGATGTTGTATTTTTTTAAAAACAAAAAAACAGATACATCTTTCATCACCATTTACAATCTCCTCCCTGCTCAATGAATTTTATAGAAAGAAATTTATATCACATGGGCAGAGTTACTTTTCCTGTGATTTTTTATAAGCCTCTATTATATCTTTCTGTATGTCGCCGGGCACTTGAGCATAGTGAGAAAATTCTATGGTATATGTTCCTCTTCCATTACTCATGGACCGAAGATTTGTTGAATATCCGTGGAGTTCTTTAAGAGGAACCTGAGCTTTTACAATCTGGTATTTCCCGCTTGCTTCCATCCCCTGAGGTTTTCCCCGTTTACTTGATATATCTCCGATAACTGTACCTGCGTACTCTTCGGGCACAGTTACTTTTATGTTGTATACAGGCTCGAGAATAACTGGTTTAGCTTGTTCAGCAGCCTGTTTGAAAGCCTGGGAAGCTGCTATTTTGAAAGCCATTTCACTTGAATCAACCGAATGTTCTTTTCCGTCATTCAGAGTAACCTTGCAGTTTATGAATTTATTGCCGGAAAAGATGCCCTGTTCCATGACTTCGGTGATGCCTTTTTCCACAGCGGGTATGAACCGGTTCGATATGGCTCCTCCGAAAATATCGTCAACAAATTCAAACTGTTCGTCCGTGGGTTCCAAAACTATGTTGACTTCGGCAAACTGACCGGCCCCGCCGGACTGTTTTTTATGGCGATAACGCACTTCAGATCGGCCTTTTATAGTTTCCCGGTATGGAATTCTCGGTTCTTTTATATTTACATTTATGCCACCGAAATCCATGACTTTGTTGCGTATTACCTGAAGATGAAGCTCTCCGAGGCCGTCCACCATAAGTTGTTTCAATTCAGGATTCATGGCAAATTTGAATGAAGGGTCTTCCATTTTCACACGCTTTAGAGCTGTTCCCAGTTTATCGGCGTCATCTTTTGATTCTGCTTCAAAGGCACCCCGTACGATTGCTTCCGGCATCTCTATAAGATTGAAATCGTAGGGTTTGTTGTCTTTAGAATCTGAAAATTGATCACCGGTTTTTGTTGCTTTGAGCTTTACAGTTGCACAAATTTGTCCCGGAACAGCTTTGTCAGTTTTGTTTCTTTCTTTTCCATTTACCGTGTAAAGCTGGCCAACTTTTTCCTGTGAGTCAGTTCCCAGATTGTATATGGTATCTCCTGATGAAATTTCACCGGAAAATAATTTAAAAACATAAACCTCTCCGAACTGAGGGATATTATTGACTTTTATAAAAAGCCCTTTTACTTCTTCACTTTCCATTATTTCGACACTGTTTTCACCGTAGTTGGTTACAGGGTTGTCTACGGGAGAGGGGAAATAATCTGAAATGGCATCTAACAGACAGCTTACACCCGCCCCCTTGTTGGGAGCACCGAAAAATACCGGAAATATTTCTCCGGCAGAAAAAGCTTTGACAAGGCCGTTTTTTACTTCTTCAGCAGAGAGCTCTCCTTCTTCGAAATATTTTTCCATTAGTTCATCGTCACTTTCAGCAACGGCTTCCATGAGTTTAAGGTTCATCTCTTCTATTTCATCCTTTATTTCAGATGGAACCTCTTTTTCTTCAGATTTTTTACCGTCGGAAAAAACAATATTGTTTTGCGAAAGTATATCCACAACAGAGTTCATGTCCTGACCTTGTGAGGAAGGGTATGTTGCCGGAGCAGCCGTTATACCGAGGTTCTCTTCTATGGATTTAAGAGCTTTTCTCGGATCAACATTGTCCCTGTCCATTTCTGTTACGAAAAATGCAACCGGTTTGCCATATTTTTTTGCAAGAGTGAAAGCTTTTTCTGTTCCTGCATCAAGCCCCACAGAAGCTTTTAAAGTGAGGATTACAGATTCAGAAAAAGGTATAGCGGAATATTGTTCTCCTGCAAAGTCAAAATAGCCCGGAGTATCGGCAATGGTAATAAAAGCTCCGTTATGTTCGGCACTGCAGTAAGCAGTTGAAATTGAAATACCTCTCTCCTTCTCCTCTTTTGTGAAGTCTGAGACAGTGTTTCCGTCCTCTACAGCACCCTGACGGTTCAACACTCCCATATTCAAAAGCATTGATTCTGTTAATGTTGTTTTTCCTGTTGTTCCATGTCCGGCTATACAGACATTTCTCAATTTTTTGCTGGTGTAAGCAGCCATTACTACCTCCTCCTGTTCTGTGTTTTCATCTTTTTTGTGACTGTTTCAAAAATATATTTGTAAAGTTCTTTGTTTGAAGCTATGATAGTGCCTCCGGAAACCCAGTTATCGCCTCCTTTGTAATCTGTTACAATCCCACCTGCTTCGGAGACTATAAGTCCGCCTGCTGCAACATCCCACGGTGAAAGTCCCCATTCCCAGAAAAAATCAAAACGACCGACGGCGGTATAAAGAAGATCTACAACAGCGGAACCCATTCTGCGTACTGCACGGGTGTTTTTTATAATTTCATGGAAAATTTCGAGGGAGCAGGTTTCCATATCTTTTGTTAAATCAGCGAAACCCGTAGCGACTACAGCATCTATAATGTTTTTTTCAGAACTGACTTTCACGGGGACTCCGTTACAATATGCACCCTCTCCTTTTATTGCTGAAAAATATTCTCCTGATGAAGGAATATAGCAGGCTGAACAATCTATGGTTTCTCCGTCATAATGTGCAACAGAAACGGCATATAAAGGTATGGAACTCAAATAGTTTGTTGTTCCGTCAAGGGGGTCTATTATCCACATGGGTGATGAAGTTGTTTTTTCATCAGGGTGAAACTCTTCGCTGAGCAATTTTATATCATCAATGGATCTAAGAGCTTTTATAAGCATATTTTCAGCTTTTTTATCAGCATCAGAAACAAGATCTTTACGAGTTTTATATGTTATTTCAAGTGACTTTGAGCCAAACTGTTCGGACAGGAATCTGCCCGTTTCCATAACAGTCCTCTGCAGTTTGTTCATGTCAACTTTCTGTTTCATTTCCATGTCTCTTTATTTTGATTTCAGCAGACCCCATGGTTTTTTTCAGAAAATCTCTTTCCTCTTCTGATAAATTGCCCGCTGTTTTCTTTTCCAACACTCTGAGCATATCCAGATTGAAACGAGCAGTACGGAGATTGACCTGTATGTTTGATACTCCTTCAACGGATACTTCGCCCAAATTGTACAAAATAGCAGTGTAAAGAGAGGATATGAGATTTTTTATGTCGGGCTGAAAAGCTTCTTTTTTATTAATATCTTT
Source organism: bacterium (assembly GCA_046497165.1). Lineage (GTDB taxonomy): Bacteria > UBP6 > UBA1177 > UBA1177 > JAWOGE01 > JAWOGE01. The sequence goes on from JAWOGE010000106.1 coordinate 9,580, forward strand.
TTTCATGATCTTTTTTGTCAAGCTCCGTCAGATTCCTTTTGATCAGATTCCTCTTCGTCTTTTGTTTCACCGCATTTTTCTTCTTCAGTTATGCCGGCAATTTTTTTAAGTTCTTCCTCGTTTATCTCTTCGTAATCGGTTGATTCCTGAATGCTGTTCATGAATTTTTCATATTCATCTTTGCTGATTTTTCCACTTTCAAGTTTGCGTTCCAAAATCCTTCTGTCGTATTTCTGGTATTTTTCAAATGTTTTGTTCATGGCATATCCTCCGTAGTTATCTGTCATTATTTGTTAAAATCAACTTCCAGTGTTGCTCCGCTGCTGCCATCGGGTCTGAGTAGGAAATAAGTTCCCACTCCGGCTCCGGCAGCAACAGTTCCCCCTATTATTGTCCAAAACCACCATTTTTTCAAAACGCTGTCTTTGCTTTTTTCATCTTCTTTTTCAGAGTATTCGGTTTCTTCGGTCAGTCCCAGTTCACTGTCAAGGGATTGTGTTGCAAGAGATGAGATTTTTTCATATCCGAAAGTGTCGTTCAGGTAACTTTGAATATCTGTTTTAAGACTGTTTTCCGAGCCGAATCCCCCCGTGTACGAGGAAAATGCAGCCCTGAAAGTTGCTTTTTTGAAGTCCCTTTCTGAGACTCTTACGGTTATTACATCGATTACGGCTTCACCGTCCGAAGTGTCAAGTTTGCACAGCATAAGCTTGGCAACTTCCATTTTCTCAGCAATTTCAATAGATTCTCTAAGCATGAAAAAACTTCCAAACTCTTTAAAAAGTTCGGATTCGGAATTCGGGATGTAGGAAGCTTCACCGATGTTTCGGAGTCTGTTTTTGATTCGTGAAGTTTTACGGTCACGCACATCAACAATGCCTCCTGAATTTTCGTACCCCAGCTTATGCAGCCTGTAGTAGTGTTTGCCCGATTTAACCCCCGAAACAGTTAAAGGAGTTGTTCCGCGAACTTTTCCGTCAACAAAAACAAGTGCTCCCGGAGGAGCTGAATCAAAGATGATTTCGCCTTCATTTGAATAAGTGGAGTAGTTTTCTTTAATATCCCGGAAAAAATCTGTTATATCGGGTGAAAAAATATTTCCATCCAGAGTTTTATCAGGGTTTAGGGAGATGTATCTTTTCATAAACGATTCTGCTTTTTGATTTTCACCGAACATTCTATGTGATGTAACAAGGTAAAGAAGAACATTTGAAAGCAGATCAAAATCTGTAAGTACAGCAATGCGATTTTCAAGTATTGAAAGAGACTGTTCCAGATTCCTCAGGGCTTCTTCTATGAAAAGTTCATTGTATTTTTTTTTGCCTGATTCAAAAAGTCTTTGAGCTTTGTCCATATTGCTTTTCAGCCCTGAAGAGGTTCTGAAAAGGTTTGTTTCTGTATCTATGTATGAAATGCCGGGGTTTTCAATAACAGCGGAAGCTATTTCTCTAACCGCTTCAGATGTTTTTTCTCTTGTGTAGGAATCGGAGAAAAGGTATAATACGGCCATTTTTTCACTGCTTGCGGAAAATTTTGAATCTGACAGGACATCATCTGTACCTGAAAAATCGCTGAACTTATCAATCGGAGTTTCTTCTTTAGGGGCAAAACTCCCGGAATCATCAAAAGAATCATCTGTAAAAACAGAATCTTCTTCTTCTTCTTCTTCTTCTTCTTCAAGCTCCGGATTTTCGAAATCATCTTCAAAATCTCCCGGATCGTCATCCAGGTCGTCATCCAGGTCGTCATCCAGGTCATCCAGATTCAAATCGTCCAGATCATCGAGTCCCAAATCATCAAACTCATCGGCATGCAACACAGAAGTGTTAAAACCATTAACAGTGTGTATACTTACAAACGAAAACACAAAAACCATTAAAAAAGTCAGAATTCGCATCCGGGCCCCCATGCAAAAATTCAATGTTTTTATATATCTGAAAACAGCTCCGTTGTCAATTTATATATTTAAATCTCTCATTGAAGGAACTGTTTATGGTTGTTGCTTAAAGGCTTGTGAAATCTTAATCAGACGCAACAGAGAAAGTCAATGTTGTTGAAAAAATTAAAAAATAAAAGTTTTTGCAGAATTCTGGTTTATGTGTTATCATAAATTGGTTTTAAAAATTTATGGAGAAAAACATGTTGACATTGAACGAAGTGCCGGCGTCTCTTAAAAAAATTTATGAAACTTATAAAGGAAAGTGCAGCGAGCTTTTTAAAAACATCTCTTCTTATGGAGAAAAAGTTTCCTTAGCGAGAGACACTGATATCTTTTCAGAATTTCCTGAAAGCCCCGCTCTTTTTATCAACAGTGGCTTTTTTAAGCTTTTTCATGATAAAACCATGGTGCGAATATATTCCGACAGGGATTTTGTAGCTGTAACTGATGTGTCGGGCCTGGATAACCGCAGAATGATAAGTGAGTTCGGTACAGAGGTCACTGTTTTTTCAAAAGATGCTTTAATCGATATTGTGGGTAAATCCCCTAATCTTTTTTCAGATTATATATCTGTTCTTAAATATGATAGCGAAATAAATCTAAGGCTCTGCAGAGTTTTTAAAGGAGAGGAGATAACACCGGACTTTGTTATAAACAGCGTAGAATCCGGAACAGTTATTCTTAAAGAGGGTGAAAGAGCAGAAAGCATCTATGAAATGGTTGAAGGATATGCGGATGTTTTCAAAGACGGGACAAAAGTGGGAGAAATATCTTCCGGAGAAGTCTTTGGAGAAATAAGTTTTCTTACAAAAAGCAATCGTTCAGCCACCGTTAAAGCTTCAAGCGACTGTCTTATCCGCAGAGTTAAAAAAGATGATTTTTTTGAACTGATTAAACAACATCCGACCATGATGCTGTCTCTTTCCAAACAGTTGGCTGATCGAATTGTCAGGTTGAACAAAAAAGTTACTGAAAAAGAGATAGAGATTATGATATAGCCTTTTTCAGGCTGAAAAATCTGAATATTGCAATAAATGAACAACATGTTATAGTATACCGCTGTTAATGAATCGGGATTGATAAATGCTTCGCATTTTTATGGTTTTTATATTTCTGTCTGTCTTATCTGTTTTTTATGTTGATGCACATGTTCTTGAAAAAATCAGCCATGAAGATATAAAAATGCTTGAAGATTCTGTAATGAGTTCGGAGTCTGAAGAGATGACAGGGGTTCTCTCTCTGTTCATTTCTGACTTGAGAAGTTCTAAAGTTCCCAATTATTTTGAATTGTCTGAGCTTATTATTCGAATAACCGAAGACTCTGACATGGACAAGCAACTTATGGCAGCAAAAGCAGCCGTGGAAATATCACCCGTTTATCCAGACGCACACAGGGCTTTGTTTGCAAGAACACTTCGTCACAGACCCTATGACTTCGGATTGCTTTTTCCCGCTTTTTTCAATTATATAAAATTGCTTTACGACTATCTTATCCACGACGCGTTGTTTTTTTCAACCATAGCTTATGTCCGTTTATCAGCTCTTGTTTTTCTTCTTTTTTTTACTATT
>JAWOGE010000112.1:0-5203 GCA_046497165.1 bacterium
GACAAATGTGATTTTAACAGTGTTTTCATTGAACAGTTCGTCGATAACGAGCTTTCCTATGAAGAGAGTGCTGAGATTGCGGCACACATAAAGAGTTGCGACAGTTGCCGGAAAAAGGAGAGGGAATATTTCCGGATGAAGCAGATTTTAAAAGACACATTTGAAAATGAAGTACTTTGTGAAGATGAGAAAAACATTTTCAGAGAGATAATTGAAAAGGAAAAAACCTCTTTTTTCAGCACCCTTCTTCAAAAATTAAAAAATGTTTTTTCAGCCCATGAATTTGCTGTGGGAGTTGCAGGACTTCTCATAGTATCTCTTCTGTCTGTTTTTCTTTATCGGGTTCATGTTGTTGACAGTGAAGAGAAAAAAAGTCTGAAACAGATAATGGCTCTTCACAACCACGAACTTCCGGGGGAGTTTTCCGGAAAAGACAATCTTGATATGATAATAAGTGAAAATCTGAAGCTGAATTCAAAATTGAAGCAGATAATAGACTCTGAAAATGTAAAAGTGGACGGAAGATTTGTGAATATAGGAGCTACCCCCGCCGCTTCTGTAAGAATAAGAAACAAAAAGGGTTTCACTACTTTATTCCTTTCCGGGAAAAATAATGAAATCGGTCGTCTTTTCAAGGATTCTGAGTGCAGTAGTCTCGTGGGCTGCAGTGCCAGAGTGAAACGCAGCGGAGGTAGAAAAATCGTCTACATTCAGAAAAAAGACAGAGATTACCTGCTTGTGGGAGAAGATGAAGAGATGAGCTCTCAGCTTGTACGGCGTATAAGCAATGATTGAGGAATCACCCTCTGTCAGTGTTGTTATTCCGGTATACAACAGACCAAAATATGTTAAGAGAGCCATTGAATCGGTTGTTTCTCAGACTTTTCATGACCATGAAATTATTGTAGTTGATGACGGTTCAAAAGATTCCACAGCTGATGTTCTCAACTTTTTTGGTAAAAAAATAAAGGTAATTACAACAGAAAACAGAGGGGTAAGTGCCGCGAGAAACACCGGAGTAAAACATAGTACAGGAAAATATATCGCTTTTCTTGACAGTGACGATGAATGGCTTCCTGCAAAACTTGAAAAACAGCTTGATTACATGCTCAACAAAGGATACGATGTTTGTCAGACCGATGAAATATGGATACGCAACGGTAAAAGGGTAAACAGAAAGAAAAAACATCTCAAACCCCGGGGCAATATATTTATTCCCAGTCTTTATCTATGTCTGGTAACACCTTCTGCTGTTATGATGACAAAAGAGATCTTTTTGAAATATCAAGGTTTTGACGAATCGCTTCCAGCTTGCGAAGATTATGACTTGTGGCTTAGAATGGCTCTTGAAGAAAAATTTGGTCTTCTGAAAGAAAAACTTGTTGTTAAATACGGAGGTCATCCTGATCAACTTTCAGCGGAAGCGGGGCTTGATTTTTACCGCATACTTTCTTTGAGCAAAATTTTAAAAACTGAATCTCTTTCCGGTGAAGAACTGGAACGAACTCTGGAAGTTTTTTATAAAAAAAGCAAAATATTCCGCAACGGAGCTGAAAAAAGAGGTAGAACCGAAGCAGTTAAAAAGATCGATGCCTTACTCAGCCGTCAATTCAACCTGAATCGTTCGATTCTGAGTTAGAAAACATTGACATTAAACAGGCATACAGGTGAAATTTCACATCAACACGATGCTGCAGGGATATAAGGCGAAAGATTTTTTGCTTCTGCAGTAACCCGTGTGTTTTCATACATTACGAACGAGAATCTAATATCTGAGTCAGTTATGAAAAGGCGGCTTAAGTTATCTTCTTAGACAGATCATGGCATAATCTTTGCAAGAAACTCTGTGAAATAATGTCTATGCGAGGGCATACGGTGGGTAAAATCATTGTTTTTACAATCTATTTAACAAGTATTTCAGTTTTCTGCATGATATCTTCGTGTGCACCGGCTGAGTGTGTCATACACAGTGACTGTGCTCCGGGAAATGTTTGTGTGGATAACAGATGTTTTATAGATTGCAGCGGTGAAAGAGATTGTCCTGACGGTCATTACTGTGTAAGCGGTGCCTGTTTGCCAAATGAGTGCTACAAAGGGGTTTGTCATGAGGGGTATGAGAATCCTGATTCTGAATATGAAGCTGCAGATATTGATGGTTATGAGTCGGGTCTTTCAGAGGGAGCTCTTAAAATAACTGATGAAAAGTTTCCCGGTGGAAATGAGAAAATAGAGATAGAAATTCCGGAATCTGAAGAGGACACAGATGAAACTGATGATGCTCTTAAAATAACTGATGAAAAGTTTCCCGGTGGAAATGAGAAAATAGAGATAGAAATTCCGGAATCTGAAAAGGAAACAGATGAAACTGATGATGCTATTAAAATAAGTGACGAAAAATTTTCCGGAAAAGACAGAAAGCTGAAGATAGAACCTCCTGAGTCTGAAGATGAGACCGACAAAATAATGAATTATAATAATAATGAAGAGCATAGCGGGAACTTGTCGATTTATAAAAGTTTAAACTGTTTTGCTTCGGTTGATTTTAAGTTCGGAATGAAATTTAATTTCCGAACGGGAGGACAGAGGTGATCTATCTTATTTTTATATTGTTATGGGGAAGCATGATACTTTCTGTCTATGTTATTCAAAAGGACCGAAAAAGTTCGGAATCACGCATGAGAATAAGAATAGATGAACTTGAAAAAGAGATACGCATTTTAAGGAATGCAGATCCTTCGGGGGTTAAAATGAAAAAGATAAACAATGCGGCGGCAACTCTTTTGACAGCCATACAGGAAAAAGAAAATGACATAGCTTTTCTTCTTGAAAAAGTAAGTGAAGTTGCAGAGGAACACAGAGATTATAACAGAGTTGTTTCCGGAAAATCGAATTGTAAAGATGAAAAAATTTATCCTCCATATGAGGATTCTTCAGATCTTTCTTTTGCAGAAAGACATATGATGGAACAAATGCAAGGGAGGCACAGATGAGTAACGGAATATATGTGGGAGCTTCTTCACATGTGGCACTTGAAAAACAGCTCGAGACGGTTTCCAGCAATCTTGCCAATGCTGACACAACGGGTTTCAAAAAAAATCGTACAATTTTTTCTGAATACCTGCACCAATATTCCAAAAATGAAATTCCGGAAAAAATGCGTAAATCTGCCACACCTCAGGACAAACACTTCGTGGAGATCAATGAGGTAACAACCGATTTCTCTCAGGGTGGTATTCAAAAAACGGAAAACCCCTTGGATCTTGCCGTGTCAGGTGACGGATTTTTTACGGTAAGAGAAGCCGGAGAAGAGCTTCTTCAGCGTTCTGGAAGATTTACCCTTGACAGTGAAGGTGTTGTAGTGGCAGAGGATGGTGCTGAACTTCTTGATGAAAATGGAAACACCATAGCTGTGGATCCGAATTTTGACATAAATATAACGAGTGATGGTGCTGTGCTTCAGAATAATGCTGAAATTGCAAAAATAGATATGAAAACTGTAAATGATAAAGGATGGTTGGAAAAAACCCACAAAACAAGATACAAAATTCATGAAAATGCCGATGTTGTTCCTGCTGAAGTGAATATAATGCAGGGTTATCTTGAAAAATCCAATGTGAACCCGATAGAGGAGATGGTAAAAATGATAAAAGTCCATCGTCATTATGATGTGGCGGCAAAAGCTGTAAAATCTTATGAGGAGATGGATTCAAAGGCAAATAATGCTGTAGGTGATGTATAATTTTAGAAGGAGGATATTATGGTTAAATCACTTGATATAGGTGCAACGGGAATGCGTGCCATGCAGAGTAAAATAGATGTTGTTTCCAATAATCTTGCCAATGTGAATACGAACGGTTTTAAAAAGAATCGTGCGAATTTTCAGGATCTTCTCTATCAGACTGAAAAAGCACCCGGGCTTTCAAATACAGCCGGAAGACCCACTCCCACATCAAGACAATATGGGCTTGGTGTTCATGTGGCAGACACTTCCAAAGAGTTCGGACAGGGAACACTTAAAAATACTCAAAATCCTCTTGATGTAGCCATAGAGGGTAACGGATTTTTTCAGATTACACTTCCTGACGGAACTCTCGCTTACAGTCGGGCTGGCTCTTTCAATGTTGATGATCAGGGGCGTATCTGCAACTCGCAGGGTTATCTTCTTGAGCCGCAGATAACTATTCCACCTGATGCTGTCAATGTTATGGTGGGTGAGGACGGAACAGTCAGTGTTAAACAGGGTAATGAAGTGGAAGCAGTGGAAATAGGAAATATCCAGCTTGCTTCTTTTGTGAATTCCGGAGGATTGGATGCTGTGGGCGGAAATCTTTTTAAAGAAAGCACCGCTTCGGGAGCTCCCATAATAAACATACCCGGTGACAATGGAACCGGAAGTCTGAGGCAGGGATTCCTGGAAGGTTCCAATGTTGAAATGGTAAATGAAATGGTTGAAATGATTACAGGGCAGCGGGCCTATGAACTCAATTCAAAATCGGTGAAAACATCCGATGAGATGCTTCAGACAGCAACTCAGCTCAAAAGATAGGAGGTAATATTATGAAGAAAACCATGCTTCTTATATCAATCATGCTTTTTTTCTTCACAATAGCTGCCGCAAAAAACATTTTTGAACAGATGTTGCTTGAGGAAATTGAGGATAAATGCGGTTCTGTGGCAAAAATATCAGTATCCTCTATGAATACAGACATAAAAGAGATAATTAAAATAGAATCCACAGGTAGAAAACTTTGTTTTTCCGGAAACAAACGGGTTGTGACCATAGCTTCCAACGGTGACAGGAAAATGACCGCTTTTAAACTTAAAGTATTTAAAGTTGTTCCTGTATTTACAAAAAATATTCCGGGAGATCGTATTCTCACTCCGAAAGATGTTGAAATGAAAGTTTCTGAAATTACGAGACGAATTTATAATCGTACCGCAGATACCGTGGAGGGGGTTCGTACAAAAGTTAAAGTTGATGAAGGAGCTGTTGTAATGAACAGACATCTCAGAAAAATAGATCTTGTAAGATATGGTGAAGAGGTCAAAGTTCGTTTAAAAGGTGGTTCAATAGTCATAGAGATGAAAGGAATCGCAAGGGGTAATGCGTCAAAAAATGAAACAGTTCCTGTTCTGAATCCCGCTTCGAAAAAAATAATTTACGGTACTGTCACGGGACACAGAACTGTAACACTCGGAGGCA
>JAWOGE010000198.1:0-3912 GCA_046497165.1 bacterium
CTAAAAAAAACGATACTCCTATTTTTATAATTGTTCTCATAATAGCACCTCAAAATCAATTTTCAAATAAAAAATTCTTTTTTTTTTTAATTTTGGGATTTTAAAGGTGGCCCTCTTATGGAAGAATATATTATAAAACATGGTGTATGTGAGTGAGTGAGTGAGTGAGTGAGTGAGTGAGTGAGTGAAAATTATTCACAAAAACCCCTATTTGTTTTTCTAAACAGTAAAAAGTTTTTTATCATACGACAGAATAAAAGTCAAGAAAATTTATGTTTTTTTATTTTCCTGTTTTATTTTTAAATACATCTTAAATAAAAAGCTAAAGCTGTCTATACAAAATAATAAAAAAATGGTTTGCTTTTACCTACATCGTCCGACTCTCTTATTGAAAAATAAAAAAGCCTTCTGTTCTTAAGAAGTATAGATGCAAGATTTTGTGTAACTCTTCTAACTCAGAATTGAACGATTCAGATGTAATTTATGTAGATATTTTAATAAATATTGTTATATTATAATGAAAAGATGAATGGCTTCATATTTTGGAGAATTGATTATGTACAGATTTTTAAGTTTTATGGGCATATTCATGTTTGTTTTCATTGCATGGCTTATGTCCGAGAACAGGAAAAAGTTCAATTTCAAGCTTACTGCGGTGGGGCTTGTGCTGCAGTTTGTTTTTGCGGTTTTCATACTTAAAACAACTCCCGGTAAGCTGATTTTTGATTTTTTGAAAAATGGAGTCAATAAACTGATTGATTTCACTAATGAAGGAGCTTCTTTTGTTTTTGGAGGACTCATGAATGAGTGGTCTTTCGCTCTTTCAATTCTTCCTACAATAATATTTTTCTCTTCTCTTTTCACAGTCTTATATTACTTTGGAATACTGCAGTTTTTTGTAAAGCTTTTTGCCCGGGTTCTCAGAAAAACACTGGGCACAAGCGGAGCGGAATCACTTTCTGCTGCTGCAAATATTTTTATGGGACAAACTGAAGCTCCACTCATGGTGAGACCTTTTGTGGAAAAAATGACTCGTTCCGAACTTATGTGTCTGATGACCGGAGGAATGTCCACTGTGGCTGGAGGAGTTCTTGCTGCCTATGTAAATATGGGAATCGATGCCGGGCATCTTATAGCTGCTTCTGTTATGTCCGCTCCCGCCGCTATTGTTATTGCTAAAATCATGGTTCCTGAAACGGCTGAACCTGTAACTGCAGAAGTTTCAGGTGTTAAAATTGAAAAAAAAGATAAAAATGTACTTGAAGCAGCTGCCCGAGGGGCCGGCGAAGGAATGAAGCTGGCTATAAATGTCGCAGCAATGCTCATAGCTTTCATAGCTTTTGTTCATATGTTCAATTATTTTCTAGGATTTGCAGGAACTTCCATGGAAGAGATTCTGGGATTTATAATGCGCCCCGTTGCTTTCATAATGGGAGTTCCATGGGCTGAAGCCGATACAGTGGGAAGACTGCTCGGAGAAAAAACAATACTTAACGAATTCATAGCTTACAAAAATCTTGCGGATATCATGAAAAGTGGCGGAGATTTATCATTTCGAAGCAGAATAATCGCCACTTACGCTTTATGCGGATTTGCAAATCTTGGTTCTATAGGTATTCAGCTGGGCGGCATAGGCGGAATGGCTCCCTCCCGTCGTTCAGAGATCGCTTCTCTGGGTTTTAAATCGATGATTGCGGGAACATTTGCATCGTTTATCACGGCGAGTATAGCTGGAATTCTTATGTGACCGTCAGGATTTGTTGTCGTCCTGTTTTTCTGAGGTTTCTTCAGTTTGGTCTATTACACCGCTGTAAGATTCAATTTTCTTTTTTACATATTCAGAGATGGTGTCTTCTTCACCCAGCTCCATGAGCACTTCTGTATCTTCAGGTGTAAGCATTTTTGCTTTTCTAAAATATTTACGACTTAAAATCATGTCGTCATTCTGTTTTAGAAGAGCTCCCATACGCTTGTAGACTTTGGCAGCATTTTTTTTCCGGTTTTTTTTCTGGTATGCCAGACCTAATTTGCTCATCAGGGATATTTTGCCGTCAAGACTCATGTTTCTGTTGATTTCGCGTCTCACTATCTTTATTGCTTCATCGTATGAGGATGCTTTTACATAAAAAGAGACGAGGTCAATAACAGATGCCTCATTTTTATTGAGCATATAGTTATAACGCAATAATCTTTCTTTTTTTTCGGGGCGGACTTTCATGGAGCTTACATTGAGTTCTTTTATGATTTTTCGGGCTTCATCAAACATTTTTTCACCCATGAGCAGACTTATAAGTGTTATTTTGTCTGAAATGTCTGTTTTCCCCATTAAATAAAGACGCTGCAGAATATAAAGGCTTGCTTCCGTGTTCTGTTTTTTCATATGCCATTCGAGAGCTCTTCTATAGTAATTTACAGCCTGACGGCGATCCTCAAGCTGCATGAATATATCACCGTAAAGCATGAACATAAAACCGTTACCCTGAACAATGTCGATACCTTTTGAAAGAAATTTCCTACACTCCTCAAACTTTTTTTCTTTGAGCTTTTTGCGGGTGATGCCTTCATATATTTTTACTGCTCTTTCCGCTTCGTCTTTTTTGACATATATTCGTGCGAGAGAATGATAAAGTTCAAGATTGTCGCTGTTTTTCTGAAGTTTTTGAAGTATTTCTTTTGCGTTTTTTTCTCGGACTATGTTGGCCAGGTCCGTATTCATAAAACGGGCAATCTCTTTTGCTGTTTCCGATTTCAAAAGCTCGGAAATATCCGTTTTAAGAATATCTGATATTTTTTTTCCAAATCCCATTTTTACACAACTCGTTTATAACAATGTCAAACCATCCGGAGGCGTATTATAGCGAAGTATATTTATTTCTCAAGACAAAATTTTAAAAAGAAAAAATATTTTCAGAGAGAAAATTTTTTGACGCGACTTTTCTGGATTCTTAAATTAAGCCAGTTTTCGAAAGCCTTGTCCATGTTCTGAACATAGTACATGTGACGGAGACGGTCTGCCACAGAATTATAGTCAGGCGGTTCCTTTGTTTTTCGGCTGTTAAGTTTGAATATCTGCCTAGCATCCTGAAAGGTAAGAGGTTCAGAAATATCCCCTTCTTCCAGATTTTTAATATGTCCGGTAACAGTTCTGTTCATTTCATCAACTGAAACATCGCCTATGAGACCGCCGCTTTCAGCATTTTCTCCTTTTGAATATTTTCGGGCGGCCTCTTCAAAACTTGTTTCCCCGTTGAGAATTTTATTTCTCAAGTTGGATATGAGCTTCTGAGAATCGCTGTCTTCATCAGTTTCAACCGGAATAACAATTCTTGAAAGATTCATAAGTTCTGTTTCTTTGTAGTGTTGTTTGTATAACTCCCGTAAGTCGGATTCATCCACATCAAGGTTTTTAAAAGCCACATGTTTTTTAAGTTGCATTATTTCAAGCTGTTCTCTCAGAACTTCATCTCGATATTTTTCCCAGCTGATACCTTCCGATTCTATTTTTGATTTCAGTTCGTCCACAGATATATTGCCGTTTTGTTGAGCTACTCTTTTCAGAGCTTCGTTAAGATCGGGTTCAGTGACAGTTATATTCAATTCTTTTACAGCTTTTTTTATTACCTGATGCTGAACTGCCTGCTCAATTATTTCGTTTTCCCTGTCTTTTATATCTTCAGGTTTTACAATTTCAGGATTTGCCGGATTCACTATCTTTTTTAAATCAAACAGGGTAATCGGCGAACCGTCAACCGTGGCTGTAATTTTGTTGACAAGTGTTTCTCCGCCGATATTTAATGAAGTTATTATTATTACTATGGCTGTAAAAATTGATTTCACGGATTATTCCTTTTCAGCAGGTTTTTTCCCCTCTTTTTTTAAGAGTTCCTGTTTGTTTTTGTTCTGTTTTTTCAG
>JAWOGE010000231.1:0-9603 GCA_046497165.1 bacterium
GTCATCAGAAAGAATTTCGTAGGCTTTTCTGACTTTAAAAAACTCTTTTTTTTCATAATTATCGCTTGTATCAGGATGAAGTTTTTTCATCTTTTGTCTGTATGCTTTTTTTATTTCAGAGTTGTTCGCTTTGTGCGAAATTCCTAGAATACCATAAAGAGTTGTGCTCATGATAATCTCCATAAGTAATGGTCATCAATTACTATGGAGCAAAGGGTGTGCCGGCAAATTACAACTTTGAATTTATTGATAAAATCATAGAAATATGTAAGTAGAGTGAAATTTTATGCAGGAAAACAATGCATTTTTTTGCAGTGTGAAAAAAATTGCGTTATCAACGCATGTCGGATTTCGGTATGATTATATTTATGGCTTTTTTGCTGAGAACTGCCGCACCGCCTCCGACAACCATTATATCGGCTTTGAATTCAAAAGGGGTATTTGTGCTGTTCACACAAAAATCGTTGTGAAAAGTTATATCAAAATTCACTTGAGTCCCGGGATCGACTTTAAAAAATGTAGTGTCATCCATACCGCTTACTCCATCTGAAGGATCGGCATGAGAAGGTTTTGCAGTTTTTACAAAATCTGCGGCTGAAATTCCGTCACAATTGTCTTCCGATTCAACATCCGTGGTCACATCCATCTGTATGAATGTGGTGAGATCGTCCACAGCCTGTACAATTTCTTCGGACATTCCGGTACCGTCAGGATTTATTGTGTAATTGAAAAAATCACCGTTTTTATCAACAGACCCCGTAGCATTTGAAAAAATATGAAAATCCTCTTTTGCTGAATCGTTTGAAGAGGAATCTATTCCTATGAACTTTGCCCCGATTGAATTCATAGCATTTACGGCGTCCTCAGTTGAAGCTCCGGGTTCATAAGGCGGGTTTAATTCCCAATTTCCTGCACCGAATCCGGAACCTATCGGCTCCCAGCCCTCATCTGTTATCATAATAAAAATGGGCATGGATTTTTCTCTTATACACAGAGCTCCTATCTCTCCAATATTTTCGCTGCAGTCAGCCCCCGGAATATCTATTACCGGTCCTGTACCGAATGGGGGTTCATTTATTTTTGCGTGTAGTCCTTCACCTGTTGCAGCCTGATAGATAACTTCATCGTGGGGTTCCTGACCACCTGAAAGTGCAGGAAGATTGTCGACACATTCTTTTATTGAATCTCCGTCGATTTCCATGGGACATGGGAAGCCCAGCGTTTTTTCGATATTTTCATCCCAGTCCATAAAATACCCCACACCGAGGGCGGAATTGTCTATTTTTTCTTTTATACCTTCAACAATAACATCTTTTACTCCTGTCATTAAATTGTCTCGTTCTCCTCCCATTGACCCTGAGAGATCAATGAGAATTCCCACATCAACTTTTTCAAGGAAAGTTGAAAAATCAAGTGAGCGCTCAGCTGTCATTCCCTGGTAGGGAAGAACAACGAAAAACATACTTTCAGGCGGGTTGTCATCAGGGTCAAGGGGGTCTGAGCCGTATACAATTTCAGCAAGATCATCTGTTCCGTCACCGTCAGTATCTTTGTCATAAGGATCGGTTCCAAGTTCTTTTTCTTCTTTATCGGAAAGGCCGTCTTCATCTGAGTCAAGATCAAGAAAATCGGGTATGCCATCACCGTCAGTATCTCTGCAGTAAGGTTTTTCTGTAAAATTACCCTCACCGTCTTTTTCTCCGAGCAGTTCGGGACACTCTTGGGAATCCGGAATTGTATCTCCATCTGAATCCTGATCAAGATGGTTGGAGATTCCATTCCCATCCGTATCCTCAATTCCGTCTATGCAGTTTGGAATCCCGTCATCATCGCCATCTCTTTTACACCATCCGGAATCATCTTCAGGTATTGAATAATCTTCACCCCAGCAGTCACAGTAGAAAGTCTCTTCATCATCTTCTCCTGTGTCACCGGTATTGCCGGTATTGCCCGTGTTTCCTGTGTCACCGGTATTACCTGTGTTGCCCGTGTTGCCCGAATCCCCAGTATCTCCGGTATTTGCAGTATTGCCGCTGTTACCTGTATCACCAGTGTCTTCATCTTCTCCGCAAGAGAAGATAAAAAGCATAAATAAAAATGAAATTGTTAAGATAAAAAATCTTTTCATTGTAAGCCTCTCTTCATAATGTTATCCAGCTCAACACAACAAATATGATATTTATCTCAAAGCAAAAATCAACCATAAAGTTGTTTTTGTATGAATTTTACCTTTATGTTTTTCTCTTGTATGCTATAATGGAAATGTCGTTACTTACCGATAAATGTAGAATAAGGAGTTTTTATGCAGACAGGTGTTCTTAAAGTTTTTGTTCTGACAGTTCTTTTTCTGTTATCTTTTTTTATTTATGCCGATAAAAAAAACAGTTCCGGATTGAAAAAAGGTGACATTATCCGGGATTTTGGTATGCGTAAGGTGGATGCGGAAACAGGAAAACTGAAATCCATGATCTGGATAACCGATTTTGTCGGTAAAAAAGCACAGGAAGCTGAAAAAGAAAAAAAACTCCTCATTATAAATTTCTATGCCAACTGGTGTGAACCCTGTCTGAAAGAGATGAATATACTTAAGAAATTTTATGAAAAATATAAAGAGAAAGGTGTTCAGGTTTTGAGCATAAACTTCCGTACTTCAGATGAAAAATTCAAACCCACTTTGAAAAAAAGCATTGAGATCATAAAAGAAAAAGGTATCTCCTATCCTGTTCTCTTTGATCGCTTTACAAGCAGAAATCAATTGATTTATATGGGACAGCAAGCTACTCTTCCAGCACTTTTCTTTGTTGACAGCAGCGGTGTTATCGTTGAAAAGTTCCAGGGGGCGGAGTTAGATGAAAGGGTAATAAAAAAGATTATTGAAAAACATATTGAAAATCAATAATCTGGATTATACCTGAATCGTCCGACTCTCTTATTTTAAACCTGAAAAAGCTTTTTATTCATAAGGAGTAGAGACGCAAGATTTTGTGTAACTCTTCTGAATCAGAACTCTTTCCCATGTTTTCTAACTCAGAATCAAACGATTCAGGTTTTATTTCTCTTCCTCAGATTTTCAAAGTTCTTTTTTTATTTCAAGAACTTTTTTAACAGAAAGCCCTGTTATGGATGAAACTGTTTCAACGGGTATTTTGCAACGAAGAGCTTTTCGTTGCGGACAAAAGCAAAAGGTTTTCTTGACATGTCCGGTCATTGAAAATACAGTGTTTAAGGTATATGGCACGCGGGTATTATGAAAAGAAACAGGGAAAAATTTTTCAAAAATATTGTTGAAGAGGTCGATGAAGGAATAGTGATAGTCGATCTTGAAGAGAATATTGTTTTTGCCAATCCAGCTTCCAGCAATGTTTTCGGGATGCCTCATGAAAAGCTTATAGGCAGGAATCTCAGTGCTTTTTTGACTTTGAAAGATTTTTTTAAAGTCAGAAAACAGACTCAGATACGCCGTTCCCGCAGAAAAAGTGTTTACGAAATAGAGATTATAAAGCACGGAGGTGGTAAAACTCCCATATTGGTGACTGCAACGCCAAATGCCGATGAAAAAGGTGAGGTTACTACCGTCCTCGGGGTTTTTAGGGATATTTCCATTATTAAGGAGACAGAGAGAGATCTTCTTCTCAGAGACAGTATATTGAACGCTGCAGCTCAATGCTCAAAATTGTTTCTGTCAGACAGAGATTTTCCCGATATTCTTGAAAATTGTCTTGAGATAATAGGAAAAGCTTCAAAAACAGACCGCTGTTTTATTTTTATGGCTTCGGAAGAGAAGGGGTTCCCGCAGAAATGTTCACTCGCCAATGAGTGGAAACGGCCGGGATTTGAAACTTTTTTAACAGAGGATAAGTTTGCAGGTGTGGAAATTTCGAATTACGAAGAGTTTTTTGAGCCTCTGATGAATAATCGAGCTGTTTCTTTTACGGAATTTGAAATGCCCGAAGTACTCAGAGCAGAGTTGAAGATTTTCAATATATCCTCTTTTCTGGCAACTCCTGTATTTGTCTCAGGTCGTTTTTGGGGTTTTGTGGGTTATGCCGAACATTTTCGGCAGCGTATATGGACAGATGGTGAAAAATCGGGGCTTGTGACTTTTTCTGCAATGCTTTCGGCTGCCATTGAAAACAACAGAACGATGCTTAAACTTCTTGAAGAGAAGCAGAAAGCAAAAAAAGCCAGTGAAGAGAAAACAAGATTCATAGCCAATGTAACACACGAGATACGAACACCTTTGAACAGTATATTCGGTATTGTAAATATACTGAAAGATGAAGGTCTTTCTGTTGATGCGGTAAAACAGCTTGATATTATACAGAATGCCGCTGGAAATATAATCACGCTACTCGACGATACCCGTGACATTTCAAAAATTGAAGCGGGGCGTATAGCTCTGCATTACACGGTAATAGATATTCGTGAATACTGTTCAGAAATATGTGATATGATGAAAGCTGAAGCTGAAAAGAAAGGTTTGAAAATTTCATTTTCTATTGCGGCAAATGTTCCTGAAAAAATAATTGGAGATACAACGAGAATAAAAGAGATTCTGCTTAATTTTATGAGCAATGCTGTAAAATTTACGGCCACCGGCTTTATTACTCTCGGAGTTCGGATTGTTAATGACAAAAGGATTTCTGAATACCGTAAAAAACTTTCATTTTATGTAAGTGACACCGGTCCCGGCATATCCGGAGAGCAACTCGGAAAGATTTTTTCACGCTATGAACAGGGTGGCGTTTCAGTCAGCAAAAAATTTTCCGGAAGTGGCCTGGGGCTTCATATATCGCAAAAACTTGCTGAACTTATGGGGGGAAAAATAACAGTTGAAAGTGAAATTTCCCAGGGGACTGTTTTCTATTTTACTGCTATTTTTGATCTTCCCGGCACATCGATTAAAAAGGAAAATAAAAAGCAAACCTCCTTAAGTTGTTACCCTGTCAAAACAGATAAGTTTTCAATACTTCTTGTTGAAGATAACCCCGACAGTCGTTTTGTTTTTAAAAAGGCGGTAAAGAGTTTTTATCCTGCTGCTGATATATATCTGGCCTCCGATGCTCGTAAAGGCATTGAAATGATGGAAAAGTACAGACCTTCAATTGTTTTTATGGATATACAGATGCCCGGTATGAACGGTATTGAGATGTACTCTGCAGTAAAAAAAAGATACAGTTCGGAAAACATGCCTCAATTCGTAGGGGATAGAGCATATGCTGATGACGAAACCATTGAATCAATGAAAAAATCAGGAATTGAAGAATATATTATAAAACCCATAGATTTTGCTGATGTCAGGAGTTTAATAAATAGATATGTTTTTTCCTGACTTTTCAGATAATTTTCGGAGATTGATAAAATGAAAATTTCCATTAAAAGCAGAGTGAAGAAAGTAGAAGAACTTTCTTCAGGTATTTTTATTATGACCATGAACTTTCCCGAAAAACCTCTTCCAGGACAGTTTGTTATGATTGGATTTGATGACACTGCAGACGGCCCTTATCTCCCCAGACCCATATCTGTTTATGATTGGAAAGAAGGTGTCCTTTTTCTTCTCGTGAAAGAGGTGGGACGCGGAACTTTGATGATGAAAAATTCAGAAGGAAAAACGCTTCGTGTCACAGGTCCTCTCGGTTCCTCTTTTCCCGATGTTTCAGGATGTCTGCTGTGTGTGGGCGGGGGCATAGGAATCGCACCCCTTCATTACGCTTTGAAGGAAAGTTCCGCAGAGAAGAGATCTTCTGTTTTGGGATTTACCTGTGCTGATTCTGTATTTTGTGTTGATGACTTTGAGAAAAACTCCTCTGTAATGATTACTACAGATGACGGAAGTCGTGCTTTTAAAGGTAATCCTGCAGTGTTATGTGAAGATATGTTTTTGTCCGGAGCTGACGACATTATGCCCGATGCGGTTTTTTGTTGCGGACCTGAAATAATGATGAAAAAGATAAACAGTGTTTTTGAGGGAAAAGTGCCTGTATGGCATTCACTTGAAGCAAGAATGGCGTGTGGAACAGGTGTCTGCCTCGGATGTCGTCGGAAAATCGGTAATGAGAGTGTTCTTGTGTGTAGCGACGGACCGGTTTTCAGCGGTGAAAAGATATTCAGAGAGGTTTAATTATGGATATTTCTGTTAAAATAGGAAAAATGCATTTGAAAAATCCTTTAATAGGTGCTTCCGGGACCTTCGGTTATGGGTTTGAATTTGCCGATTTCATGGATCTGAACAACATTGGTGGTTTTTGTACAAAGGGTATCTCCCTGGAGCCTCGCCCCGGAAATCCTTATCCCCGTGTTGCGGAAACCGCTTCAGGAATGCTGAACTCCATAGGTCTGGAAAATTGCGGGTCTGATTCTCTCATAAGAGATGTTTTTCCCAGGATAGAATCTCTGGATTGTGCTGTTATAGTTAACATATATGCTTCAAATGTTCATGAGTTTGCTATTCTTGCAGAAAAGATATCTCAGTACGAAACGGTTGACGCTTTTGAAATAAACCTCAGTTGTCCCAATGTTTCCGCTGGAGGTGCAGCTTTCGGAGCAGATCCGGAAACAGTTGAAAAAGTTACCTCTCTGGTTGTTAAAAATACCGATAAAACCGTAATAGTAAAACTTTCTCCCAATGTCACCGATATAAGAGAAACAGCGTCTGCGGCCGAAAGCGGCGGTGCACACAGCATCTCACTTATAAACACTTTGATAGGTACGGCTGTTGACAGAGAAAACCGCAGATATTTTCTCGGTAATAAAATAGGCGGACTGTCAGGTCCGGCAATTAAACCTGTGGCATTAAAAATGGTGCGGGATGCTGTGAAAACGGTTTCGATTCCCGTAATAGGAATAGGAGGAATAAGAACTGTGGAAGATGTTCTTGATTTCCTTATAATAGGAGCTTCTGCTGTGCAGATTGGTGGACAGAACTTTATAGAACCGTCCGTGTTATCAAGACTTGCAGGGGAGCTTTCGGAATATCTTGACCGTAAAAACGAAGAACTTTCGGAACTCACAGGTTCCATTCGGGAGGATTGAGTTTATGAAAAGCAGCGGGCTTATATTTGACAAAAAAAACTTGTTTTCTATACTTTACTTGTAAAACATCCCGGAGTTTCTGGTGAAAAAGAATCTTGTTTCAATTTTTTTATTTTTAATTGTTTTTGTTTCAGGTTGTGCCACCAGTTACGGTATTTACCATAAAGTTAAAAAAGGGGATACATTATACCGTCTTTCAAGAATATACAATGTCAGTGTTGACAAACTTAAAGAAGAAAATAATATTGACAATGTCAAAGGCCTGAGGGTAGGGGACTATCTCTTTGTCCCGGGCGAAAAAGTTCCTCATGTTGAGGAAAAGGAAAGCGATCTTTCACAGAAGAGAAAAGTTTCTGAACCCCTTGCCAAAAAGCCTCTTCCTGAAAAAAATCGGAAAAAAAGAGTTGAAAAAGATGTTCGATTCACCTGGCCTTTGGATGGTGTTATAACCTCCCCCTTCGGAGAAAGAAAAGGTGCAAAACATGAAGGTATAGACATAGGAGCACCGGAAGGCACACCCGTCTATTCGGCCGGTTCCGGAAAAGTTCTTTATTCCGGAAAACGGGAAGGTTACGGCAATGTTATTATCATACAGCATCCCGGTAAGTGGATAACTGTTTATGCCCATAACAGCAGAAATATAGCAAAGCAGGGTCAGAAAGTTAAAAAAGGAGATAAAATCGCACTGGTAGGACAAACGGGTCGTGCCAGCGGACCGCATCTTCATTTTGAAGTGAGAAAAGGCATAAAACCGGTGAATCCTCTTAATTATCTTCCTGCGGCCCCGTAGCTCACACGGATAGAGCAACTGCCTCCTAAGCAGTAGGTAACAGGTTCGACTCCTGTCGGGGCTGCCATTTTTTCAGAGTTATTTCAAAAAGTTAAATAAGAAATTCGACTAAATCAAATATTGCTGATTTACGGCATTTTACGGGGAGATACGCTGACAATTTATAACTTAGATGTGTTCTTGTTAAAAAAAGAGGGGCCTTCGAAGGCCCCTCTCTGTGCAAAAAAGAAGATCCTGTTGTTACTGAAGAAGTCCGAGAAGTCCGGCAGTCATGTTGTTTGCCTGTGAGAGCATTGCCTGTGCAGCCTGTGAGAGTATCTGGTTTTTGGTGAGATTGGAGGCTTCTTTTGCCATGTCGAGATCTCTGATTCGTGATTCTGCCGCTATGGCGTTTTCTTCCTGTACGCTGAGGTTGTTTATGGTGTAGTTCAATCTGTTGATTACAGAACCTATGCGTGCCCGTTCGCTGCTTACTGTGTCAATGGCGTCGTCAATTTTTCCTATAGCTTTCTGTGCAGTTGCCTGATCGGTTACAAGAACTTCGTCAACACCGAGAGCACGGGATGTCATTTCACCGATGTAGCTTGCAGTTGTCTGGTTGGCGTTGGCACCTATCTGGAAGTCTTTGGCGTTGTCAACAATGTGGAGATACTCTTTAAGTGAACCTTCTGCCGAGTTGAATACGAACTCTTTGTTTGTTTCGTTCCATTCAACAGATATGTCAGCGTTAGGATCAACTTCGATGTCCACACCTGAAATTACATTCTTTATGACATTGTTTGCCACTTTTTCAGAACCTATAAAATCTCCGGTGTGAGCATCGCGCACGGTTACTTCCGTGGGGTCAACTTCAGGGCTGTTTATGGTGACAATGGAAAGTGCGTTCATCAGATCTTCGTCTGCTGAGAAATAAAGCTGTCCGGCCATGGACATTTCCGGTGAACGGACGACTATTGTTCCCTGCAGTGCTTCATCTGTTCCGGGCATGGCTTCGTTGACATAGGTGGCAATGTTTTTGTCCACATTATCAACACCTGTTCCCATGTCGAGGCCGTCTTTGATGGCATTGTTGATTTTTCCAGCCACTTCGCCTATGGTGTTTTGTGCGTCGATGAAAATATCGGCTTTTTCACCACTTTCGTTGTAAACCGAGATCATCTTGCCGTTATCACCGAGAATGAAGTTTCCGTCGTCATCGTAAAAACGGTCTATTTTCCACAGTTCGGTGTCTTTACCGGCAACCCCGCCGCTTTCAATGTCAAACTGTACCTCTCCGCTGGCAACATCGTTGTCTCCAAAGTCCACAGTTACGGTACCCACATTCCAGTTTCCGTCCTGAACATCAAGCTGCACTACGCTGAGTTCGGTGCTGGATTCATCAAGTTCTCCGTCAATAAAACGAAAAGTTCTTGAATCCTGTGTAGCATTTCCCGCACCGTCTGCTATTTCTGTTGTAACTGTGATGTCATCGGCATCTGAGCCGTCGCTTGATTCATTGTCTGTGAGAGCTATGAGCATCTTGTCACCGGCATTGAACTGTATGGCGTCAGTTCCAGACAGATTTACAGAGTTTACTCCGTCGGTGAGCTGAATTCCCGTTGTGGTGTCACCCAGTCCTGCCGCATCCTTAGTGAATGTCTGCTCAGTCCAGGTGTCTCCGTCATCAAACGAAAAACGCAGTTTGAAATCACCGGTATCGCCACTGTCAGTGAATCCTGTTGTTTCAAGAGCTTCAATCATGAGGTTTGCACCACCTGCCTGTATTTCGATATCCTGATCAT
>JAWOGE010000257.1:0-6269 GCA_046497165.1 bacterium
AACCTGAATTGTTCGACTCTGAGTTAGAAAATATGGGAAAGAATTCTGATTCAGAAGAGTTACACAAAATCTGAGGTTCACCCTTAGGTTAATCGGCGATTTTTGTAACTCCTTATGAACAGAAAGCTTTTTCATTTTTCAATGAGAGGGTCGGACGGTTCAGGTATAAATATGTTTTTGTATTGAAATAAAGGAGTCTGAGATGTCCAAGTATGTCGGAGCTCATGTAAGTATTGCAGGAGGAGTTGAAAACGCTCCTGTCAATGCCCGTGAAATAGGTGCAACAGCTTTCGGAATGTTTACGAAAAACCAGCGTCGCTGGAGTGCCGCACCCTATAAGAAAAAAAATACAGAGGGTTTTTCAGAAAACTGTAAAAAACACAACTATGGGAAAGGACAGATACTTCCCCATGACACCTATCTTATAAACCTTTCCAATCCCGACAGACTGAAACTTGAAAAATCAAGAAAAGCTTTTATTGATGAACTTAA
This sequence comes from bacterium, assembly GCA_046497165.1. Taxonomy (GTDB): domain Bacteria; phylum UBP6; class UBA1177; order UBA1177; family JAWOGE01; genus JAWOGE01. Next base: position 493 of record JAWOGE010000257.1, read on the forward strand.
AAGATGTGAACAACTCGGTATCGACAGACTCAATTTTCATCCGGGAAGTCACCTCGGAAAAATGAGTGAAGAGGACGCTCTGAAACTGAACGCTGAATCTCTGGACATTGCTCTTTCGGAAACTTCATCGGTAATTGCTGTGGTTGAAAACACTGCCGGTCAGGGTACAAATCTCGGCTACAGATTCGAACATATCGCTAAGCTTATTGAGCTGGTTTCAGATGAAAACAGAGCACGCATGGGTTTTTGCTTTGATACATGCCATGCTTTTGCCGCAGGATATGACCTCTCTTCCACAAAAGCCTGCGAAAAAACATTCAAAGAGCTGGACAGTGTCGTGGGAATATCTTTTTTGAAAGGGATGCATCTGAATGATGCCTTGAAACCTGTGGGAAGTAAACTAGATCGACATGCTTCTCTCGGAAAAGGTGAGATAGGAATGTCCGCTTTTTCATACATAATGAAAGACAGTCGTTTTGACAACATACCCCTTATTCTTGAAACTCCCGACAGCTCTTTGTGGCCCCGGGAAATAGAGATATTGAAAGAATTCACCGGAAGGAGAAACTCTCATGAGTAATGTTATTTTTTATTTTACAGGAACCGGAAATTCACTGTATGCGGCAAAAAAAATATCAGAAAAGCTTTCAGGTGAAACCTCACTCATTCCCATAGCCGCCTATGCCGAAAAAGGATTTGCAGTAAGCAGTGCTGACTATGTGGGTATTGTTTTTCCGGTATACGCATGGGGTCCTCCACTCATTGTAAAATCATTTATAAAAAATTTGAATGTGGAACAATGTCAATATTTTTTCATAACTTTAACTTTCGGAGGCAGCTCCGGAAACGCTGCCGGTATAACTGAAAAAATGCTTAAAAAAAGGAACATCTCCTGCAATGGAATCTTTGAAGTGATAATGCCCTCAAACTATATAGTTCTCTATAATGCACCGGATTCAGACAAAAGTAAAAAAGTTTTAAAAAAAGCTAAAAAAAATATTCTGCGTGCGGCAGAAGCCATACGAAGAAAAAAAGAGGTTTTTGTCCGGAAAAATTTTTTCTCCCGAATTTTGTCCGCAGCCGCATATTCATTTTTCGGAATGGGAGCAAAAAAAATGGGCAGAAACTTTAAAGTTACAGATGCCTGTAACGGATGTGGTATATGTCAGGACATATGCCCCGTTGAAAACATACAGCTTGACGGTGACCGCAAACCCGGATGGCTCGACCATTGTGAACAATGTGTAGCCTGTATACATTGTTGTCCCGAAGAAGCTATACAGTACAAATCAAGAACAAAAGAACGAAATCGTTATCACCATCCTGAAATAACTGTAGAAGACATGAAAAAGCAGAAAAACGGTATTTGAAATGGTGCCCAGAGACAGAATCGAACTGCCGACTCGGTGATTTTCAGTCACCTGCTCTACCGACTGAGCTATCTGGGCACCACGCAGGCAAATTTATATATAAAGAGTTTTTTGTCAAGAATATATTCCACATAAAGTGTAAAAATCTAAAAATGCTGAAATAATTTTCATTGAAAAGTTTTCTATGAAAGGGTTTTGCAGAGTTTATTCACTTCATTTTCAGTGTGTCCTGCAGAAAGCGATATTCTTATGCGGGAAGTTCCGTGGGGAACTGTGGGAGGTCTTATGGGAAGTCCGAGGATGCCTTTTTCAAGAAGTTCCCTGTGTTTTTCCATTGTTTTCGATGTGGAGTTCTGTTTTAGCGGAACTATATGGGTTCCTGAATAAAAACCGCATGATTTAAGTTTTTCAATGTGTTTCTGTAAAATCGATCTCATTTTTTCACCACGGGAAGAACGGACTATTTCAACTGATTTCTCCATGACATAGGGCATATAAGGAGGAAGTGCCGTTGTAAAGATAAAACTCCTGGCTTTATTCACCAGGTATCTGATAACTGTTTCGGAAGCTGCTGCATAGGCTCCCATGAGGCCCATGGCTTTGGAAAATGTCCCCATCTGTATTATTTCCGGACCGCTGATACCTTCTTCTGAACAGAGTCCCCTGCCTTCGGGTCCTCTGACTCCGGTTGCGTGAGCTTCATCCACAATAAAAAATGCGTTGTGTTTTTTACATATGTTTTTCATATCATTGAGAGGTGCAATGTTGCCGTCCATACTGAAAATCGAGTCGGTCACCACAATTTTTCGGGAAGCTGATGAAGATTTAAGAAGTTTTTCAAGATGTTTCACATCAAGATGTCTGAACCTGCGGAATGAAGCACGGGACAAATGTGCACCATCAATTATACTTGCGTGTGAAAGTTTATCGGCAAAAATATCTGTATGTCTGTCTGACAGAGCCGGAATTATTCCTACATTTGCCATGTATCCCGAATTAAAAACAAGTGCCGCCTCTGTCTTTTTCCAGGAAGCAAGTTTTTTTTCAAAGGACAACATCTTTTTTCCTGTGCCTGTAATCAAACGGGACGCTTCTGAAGAAATGGTTGTTTTCTCAACAGCTTCAATTAGTTTATTTTTCAGCTCTCTGTCGTTATCAAGACCGAGATAGGAGTTTGAAGAGAAGTTTATGACGGGTCTGTTTTTAAATTTTCCCCTCAGCACACCTCCTGTCGGTGAAAAAGGGCTGAGTGTTCTTAAAAGTTTTTTTTCACAAAGAGAATCTAACTGATCCTGCAGAAGATTCATTCAAATGTTTCCAGGATTCTGTTCCATTCAAAATGTTTTCTTGCGAGATTTCGCATTTCCGGAACAGAAGGAGCTTTTCCGGCGTCAACATCCAGTTCTATTTCAGGGATTGCTCCGAGAAGAGGAATCCGGTTCATCTCTGTTATCATAGTCAGATTGTCTTTTTCTATATAGGATGGCTCTTTGGAAACACCGGAAACAACTATTCCTGCCACATTTATACCCATACGCTTGAGAAAATTCACCGTTAAAAAAGTGTGGTTAAGTGTTCCCAGCTTACTTCTCGAAACAACTATAACAGGAAGGTTTATATCGTTTATGAGGTCAAATATGTAATATTCCGGACTGAGTGGTACCGCGATGCCGCCTGCACCCTCAATTATAAGTGGCTTTTTATACTCGTTTATTCTTGATATTATTTTTGAAGTATCTATGAATTTGCGCTCTCTCTTTGCTGCAAGATGGGGGGAGACCGGGTGAGAAAAAGTGTAGACATTGCGTTCATTGCAGTAATCTGAAATATCCTGTCCCTGAGAAAGAAAAGTGGCAGAAAACATAAGGTCTGTGGATAACTGCCCTTTCTCAGTTTTTTTTATTCCCGTTTGAACAGGCTTGAAATGATCACATGAAATCCCCTTGTCGCGAAAACCCAAAGCGAGCAATGTTGAAACAAGAGTTTTTCCAACCCCGGTATCCGTTGCTGTTATAAATATGTTCTGCATAAATCCTCCATGCTAATTCGATTCCCATTAAAAGTATAACTTTACAAAAAATGAAATCAACAATAAATTACACAGAATTATTGAATATGATACTAAAAGGTTTTCTTCATGAAAAACAAATATGGCAACTACACGGGGTCGTCCCTGCATTTGAGACCGGTGTAGGCTTTTCCATTTTTCAATGAGAGAGCCGGACTATTCAGGTCTGCATATTGTCCAGAAAATTGACTCCTGCAGAGTCAGATATATTATATCAAACGGTGTCCATATATAACAGGAGTATGCATGGGCTTACACTTTTTTATTTTTGTATCTGTTTTCACACTCTCTGTTAGTGTTTTTGCTTCCGGAAATACGAGCGATGCTGAATCTGATGAAAAAAATACCGAAACAGAGGAGATAGAGATCATATATCCCGAGAACTATGATCCGGAAACCGCTTCTTTAAAAGAGAAGAAAGACAGTCCTGAATCTAAAGAGAAAGAAAGCGAAAAATCTGTGAAAAAAGAGTTTTTTCCGGTGGAGGGGGTTGTCAGAGAAAAAGGAACGCGCAAGCCTCTGAAAAACATATCGTTTTATGTTGTCAACATGGAAAAAACCGTAAGAACTGACCGTTACGGAAAGTTTTCATTTAAAGCACCTCCGGGCCAACATACCGTTGTTATCCCTCTGACAGGTTATGAAAAACTTGAAACTGTAATACAGGTTTTCAAAAATGAAAAACTTTCCCTTGTTTTTCGTCTTGAACCGGACACCGTTAATCCCTATACAATCGTTGTCCGTGAAAAAAGAAAAAAGGGCGAGGTTTCAGCAAAACGCGTGACCATTGAGGAAGCCTCCAAAATTCCCGGAACAAATCGAGATGTACTTCGGTCGATTACAAATCTTCCTGGAGTAAACAACTTCAGTGTTTTCAACGGATACGGTTCAGGGCTTATAATACGCGGCAGTCCTCCGGAGGACAGTCTTCGTCGTATTAACAGCCACAATGTTCCCATGCTTTATCATTTCGGCGGACTTGATTCTGTCATAGAGCCTGAGTTTGTTGAATCCATAGATTATTATGCAGGCGGTTTCGGTTCCGATTATTACAACGCCACAGGGGGTGTTGTCCAGCTTAATCTCAGAGAACCTGATTCTGAAATATGGGGTGGATATATAAACCTCAGTTTTCTTTCCTCTTCTGCGATGATTGAAGGACCTTTGAGCGAAAAAACCAACATGGCTGTTTCATTTAAGCGAGGATTTCTGGATCTGTATGTCATGCTTCTTGAAAACATTACCGAAATAAAAGATTTTGTGGATTTTTCAGCGTATCCGTCCTATTATGATATAAACACCGCATTTACTCACAGATTTTCACATAACAGCAAACTCAACATATACAGCTTCTGGTCCATAGATGATGTTACCCTGACTTTTGACGAGCAGTCGGAAACTCAGAAATTTGACAACTCTTTTAACAATAAAACCGCTTTTTTCTCTCTTCTCTCCGAATGGAAATACAGAAAGGGAGATTTTTCATCAGTTTTTTCACCCGGCATAGAAGGAACAGTTTTAAAAATGGATCTCGGGAACAATGCTTATCTTGAAAACACTTTCATGAACTTTGTAATGGATGAAAAAATGTCTTACAAAGTAAACAGTGAGCATACATTCAAGTGGGGATTTCGTTTTATGAACGGTTTTTACGGTCTTGACATAAACCTTTTTGCTCCGCCGAAAGAAGGGGAGGTGGGTTACAATCCCTTTGCCAATGAAATGCAGGATAAAAGCTCAGGATATTTCTGGTATCCCGGCTTTTTTATAAAAGATGTTATAACTTCGGGAAATATGATTATAACTCCCGGAATAACCGCAATTTATGATCCTCATAATAAAAAATTCATGTCAGACCCCCGTATCTCTCTGAAATATAATATCGGAAAAAAATGGACTTTAAAAACGGCTACCGGTTTGTATTCCAAAGTTCCATCCAACGATGAATCTTATGAGCCTTGGGGGACACCGGGACTCAAACCGGAAAAATCCTTTCATGGAATAGCCGGAGTTGAATACAGACCTCTGGAAAATTTAGAAATAGATCTTCAGGTCTGGTATAAAAGTTTTTTTGATCTTATTGTCCGAACTGATTATCAAAAACCGTCTGTCTATGAAAACCAGGGAAAAGGTTATGCATACGGAACCGAAATATTTATAAGACGGAAACTGACTGAAAAGTTTTTCGGATGGTTGAGTTACAGCTGGGGAGTAAGCAGAAGATTGGATGTTCTCGGTCCTCAGGGTGGCGAAGCTCAATGGCGTCCCTTTGACATGGATATAAATCACAATCTAAAAGTTATAGCAAGTTATAAATTCAATAAAAACGGGCACCTATC
>JAWOGE010000288.1:0-3185 GCA_046497165.1 bacterium
AGTAGTTATCGTCAATAACATCTCTGAAATCACTGATGCCTATCGGAAGCTTTTTCATCTTTTTCTCCGCAATTCAGTTCGCAATTTTATTATAAATTATTGATAAAAATTGTCAATTTACCGATGCGGAGAGATCTTAAAAGATGCGTATTTCTGTCTCCGGCAATATTTCCTGAACAGGTTACACTACCAAATATTTTCTGAAAAAATTTACTTTTAATTATAAATCCGTAAAATGATAGCATCAGGTATTACCTGAACCGTCCGAATCTCTCATTGAAAAATGAAAAAGTTTTCTGTTCTTAAGAAGTTACAAAAATCGCCGATTAACCTTCGGGTGAACCTCAGATTTTGTGTAACTCTTCTGAATCAGAATTCTTTCCCATGTTTTCTAACTCAGAATCGAACGATTCAGGTATTATTTGTTTGAGAGGAATTCATGAAAAACATTTCTAAAGTTTTTTTTGTTGTTTTGGTATTTTCCATTTTTTCTTGTGGAGAGAATAGTAAAAAAGAGACGGACGATTTAAAGATTACAGATGATGATCATCAGACATTTACAGATTATGATTCCACTGACGATAATTCACAAGTTGAAGACCATGACGATGATAGTCAAACATTTACAGATGATGATCCTACTGACGACAATTCAGAAGTTATGGACTATGATGATGAAATTATTCCTGATGAAGATATTATTCCCGAGGAGTGTTTCGCTCCTTCTGAAATTTCACAATATGACACAAAACCTTATACAAGAATGAGAATATATGTCGATAGTGAAAAGATAGAAGAGTATGAAACAAACGATGACGATGAAGTAAGTGACGATGACTATGAAAATTCCGAAGGGTTTGAATTTTATTTCAAGTCGGAATACAATGATATAACATGGGAAACGAAAGACCACAATATGTCAGCTTTTATAATGCCCGATTTTGAAGATGAAGACGATCCTTTTAACAATGTTTTGTTTGTAGAAGGATTTGAAAGCAGTGAGGATGAAAATGATGAAAGATGGTTTATATTTACAATGGATACAAATATTCTAAAACAAATGAAAGAAGAGAATATTAATCAGACGGATTTTGATGAAAATGCTATGCTGGTCATAAAAAGGGACACAGAAACAGAAACCATGTCAAAGTCCTGTATAGAAGCTGTCTTAAAAAAAGGTGTGGTATACGCCTGCGATCATGATAAAACCAATTACGAAGTCTACGAATCTCTTAATCTCTGGATAGCCGTTGATCTTGAAACTGACGAAACGGAAATTCTAAACGAAACCGGATACGATGAACTTTGTGAATGTCACAACAATGACGGGGAACCTGTTGATTGTGATACAGAAGAATCGCAAAAAGATTAGGTTCTATTTACAATCTGAATCGTTCGATTCTCTCATTGAAAAATAAAAATAGTGTTGTTACAACGAACAAATCTCTTTATGGAGGTATTTTTGAAAAACTTAAATCATTTAAAACTTTTTCTTGTAATTCTGATTGTTTATCCTCTGATAATTTGGGCCGATGTCAGAAAACCTGCAAAAGCGGGAACATGGTATCCGGCTGATGCTGATAAGCTTAGGAAAGTGCTTGACGGTTTTTTTAGTAAAGTTGAACTTCCCGATGAAAAAAAATCTCTGAATCCGCACATAATAGTTTCTCCCCATGCGGGAATTACCTATTCCGGTCAGGTAGCCGCCTACGGATATTCTCTCGTTAAAGAAAAGAAATTTGACACAGTTATTCTTCTGGGCCCCAGTCATCATCACATGAAAAATGTAATCTCAGTTTATTCCGGTAAAGCTTATGAAACTCCTCTCGGTAATGTCCCCATAGACCGAGATATGGCTGAAAAAATAAAGAAGCTGGATAAAAAAGTGGTTTCCGACCATGAGATACATAAAAATGAACACAGCATAGAAATTCAGATACCATTTCTTCAACATGTTCTGAAAAAAGGATTTTCCGTACTTCCCGTGCTTGTTTCTTCAAAAAACAGAGATCTGCTGAGGTCCTTTGCAAAAAAACTGTCAAAAGTTATTAAAAATACAGAAAAAGATATTCTGATTGTTGTAAGTACCGATTTTTCACATTTCCATCCCTACGATAAAGCAAAGGATATGGACATGAAAACCGCAGAGCTCATCCTTAAAAATAAAAGTGGAAAGCTCATGATGAATATAAAAAAAGGCTCTTCAGAAATGTGCGGCTACTATCCATGGATAATCGGTGATACTATTGCAAACATTATGGGATGGGATGGAAGGCATTTTCTGAAATATATGAATTCAGGAGACATATCAAAAATAAGTACCCCGCGAGGTGTTGTGGGTTACCACTCCATTGTCATAACCGAAGATGCACCGGACAGCAGTTCCGTAGATAAAAAAAATCTTACGGAAAAAAACAGAAAAAAGCTTTTAAAAATAGCCCGAAAAAGCATTGTTAAAAAACTGGAAAAAAAGGGAGATTATGAGCCTGAAAAACCTGATGACAAATACCTTTCAAAAGAAAGAGCAGTTTTTGTAACATTGAACAAAGACGGTAAATTAAGAGGCTGCATGGGGCAACTTCAGGCAGCTCTTCCACTTTACAAAGCTGTAGATCAGATGGCTCTTTCCGCAGCTTTTAAAGACAGACGGTTCCCCGCTGTTAAAAAAGAGGAACTGGAAGATATCAACATAGAGATTTCAGTTCTGACTCCCCTTGAAAAGGTTGACAGTTATGAAAAAATAGTCATGAAAAAACACGGCGTTGTCGTCAGAAAAGGTAATCGAAGCGGTGTTTTTCTTCCGCAAGTGGCACAAGACACAGAATGGGACCGAAAAACTTTTCTTGAAAATCTCTGCAGTCAAAAAGCCGGCCTCCCTAAAGAGGCATATAAAAAAGATGATGTTGAACTTCTGGTGTTCCGTGTTATAAAGTTCAGTGAATAAGCATCACCTCAATCGTTCGACTCTCTCATTGACAAATGGCACTTTATTTGCATCTATACCAGCGGTTTGATATCAAATCCGGAGGTATAAATGAAGATCACTCGCATTTTTAAAAAGAATCTGGAAGCTCTTGAAAAAAAAGATCCCTATTTATTTCAAAAAATAATGTGCCGTATTTCGTCTTCAAAATCCGCTGTGGAAATAGAACAAAACCCTTATTTGAACATCCGTATGAATGACG
>JAWOGE010000339.1:0-2777 GCA_046497165.1 bacterium
AGTCACCTTTTTCAAGCTCATCATCAACATCGGGGAGCTCCACATATGTAACATCACCCATATTTTTTGCAGCATAATCTGTTATACCTATTCTGTAATGGTCATCACCCATGTCCTTAATCCATTCATGATTTTCTGTAAACTTGTAAGATTCAGGAATTTTGTATTCAGACATTTCAGCCTCCTAAAAATAAGTTAATTAATCTTTATCCAAAAAAAGTTTAAGCTTTTTGCGTGAAGTTCCCTTTACAAGAGGATTTTTTTTAACTTCAGCAGAAAAAGCCTTGCCTTTTCTCCCTGTAATTTCAACAGATTCACCCTCTTCAAGAGCCTTGGTCGTTCTTATGAATGCGAGAGGTTTTTTATCCAGAGAAACTGCCAGTCCTGTACTTGTTACAAAACCTTTTTCACTTCCATCAACAATAACAGGAGCTTTTTCAGAAGCCTTTCGTCTGCTTTTCAGAAGAACTACATTTACATAGTAATCACCTTCGGCTTTTTCCAGAGCATCCTTACCTATGAAATCCGTGGAAAAATCCATTGCAAAAGCCCAGGGAGTTCCCACAGCGGGAATATCAGGATGTATTTCATGTCCGTGCAGAGGAAGACCAGCTTCAAGTCTGAGTGTATCTCTGGCACCGAGACCCGCCGGAGTTATTCCGAACTCTTTCCCTTCGTTCAAGAGAAGTTCCCATATAGACTCGGCATCTGAACTGTCACAATATATCTCAAATCCTATTTCTCCGGTGTAACCTGTTCTTGACAGAGTGACCGAAAATCCTCCGAGATCAAAATTTTCTATAAATCTAAAAAACTTCATCTTTTCAATAGATTCTCGTCCGGCTATTTTTGCTATTACTTTTGGTGCATTCGGCCCTTGAATATCTATCTTTCCGGTTTTTTCACTTATATTTTCAACCTGAACATCTCCAAAAGCGTGTTCTTTGAGCCATTGAAAATCATTTTCATGATTTCCCGCATTCACCACAAGCATCCATTTCGTTTCGTTGAAACGATACAAAATGCAATCATCAACAACACCGCCTTTTTCATTGAGCATAAAACTGTACTGTGCCTGACCATCTTTGATTTTTTCAATATTGTTAGTAAGGATTCTGTTCCAGTAAGAAAGAGAATCTTTTCCGGTGACCATAAATTCACCCATATGGCAAATATCAAAAAGACCGCACTCTTCTCTTGTTTTCGTGTGCTCTTTTATCTGCCCTCCGGGATACCACAAAGGCATCTCCCAGCCACCGAACTCACCAAACGAAGCCCCTGATTTTTCATGTTTTTTGTAAAGAGGAGTTTTTACCGTCATTTTCCCTCCGGAAGATAATTAGCCCAAATATGGTTATAATAAAATAATTCAGATATTTCAAGTAAAATTCATAATGTTGGGTATATTTTTCACAAATACCCGAATTGGAATGAGAATTGTACTGATAATGTTCTATGATATTTGAAAAAAAGAGGGGTCTGTGACAATAAAAAAATTCCCGGGATGAAATTCTTATATACTCAAATCAAATCAAAAACCGTTTTCGGAAAAATTCTTAAGCTGTTTCCAGCGTTCATCAACATCTTCCTGAAGAAGTTTTTGAAGTCTTTCGGCTTCCTCGGGGAATCCCTGTCTGAGAGTTGTATAGCGAACTTCCTGCTCTATGAGCTCTTTTACTTTTTTAGAAGGCTCTTTTGAGTCAAGAACAAAGGGGTTCTTACCATCTTTTTTGAGATCCGGATTGTAGCGATAAAGCGGCCAGTATCCTGTTTCAACTGCCAGTTTCATCTCTTTCTGTGATTTTGACATGTTACAACCGTGATTTATGCAGGGGGAGTAAGCTATGATGAGAGAAGGTCCGTTATATTGCTCAGCTTCCTTCATAGCTTTTACAAGCTGATTGTAATTTGCCCCCATGGCCACGGAAGCCACATAAACATATCCGTAGGTCATAGCCATTACACCGAGATTCTTTTTGCGCAGTTTTTTCCCGCTTGCCGCAAATTTTGCAACCTGACCGAGCTGGCTTGCTTTGGAGGATTGTCCACCTGTGTTGGAATAAACTTCTGTATCAAGTACAAGAATATTTATATCTTCTCCTGAAGCTATAACATGATCCAGACCTCCGTAACCTATGTCATAGGCCCATCCGTCTCCGCCCACTGACCATACGGATTTTTTTATGAGATAATCCGCGTGTTCGTAGATGTCATCAAGGGCATCACACTGGGCTGTTTCCTCTTCAAGAGCATATTTTATTTTAGGTGCAAGCTCTTTTGTTCTGTCGGCGTTATTTTTGTTTTCAATCCACTCTTTGAAAAGATCTTTTAGGTCTTCGCTAACTGTTTTACATTGACAGGTACCCTTACAGTCGTTTTCAAGCACCTCTTTCATTCTTGATTCAATGCGATCCATTTTGTTTCTGCAGGCAAGAGCCATTCCGTAACCGTATTCAGCATTGTCCTCGAAAAGACTGTTGGCCCAGACAGGAGCGTTTCCGTCTTTATCTTTGCAGAAAGGTGTATTCGGTGCAGTTCCTCCGTATATTGACGAACATCCTGTGGCGTTGGCGATTACCATACGGTCTCCGAAAAGCTGTGTGGCAAGTTTATAATAAGGTGTTTCTCCGCAACCTGCACATGCACCGCTGAACTCGAAAAGAGGTTTCTGGAACTGACTTCCTTTCACTGTATATTTATTCATCAACTCATCCCGAACGGGAAGTTTGATGGCGAAATTGTTGTTAAGTGCCTCTTTTTCAACTATTTCATCAAAT
>JAWOGE010000053.1:0-4179 GCA_046497165.1 bacterium
CTTTTTTCAAGTATTCCTTTTTTTTATCAATTTTCGTTCGAAGAATCAGCATTTTTTCTGCTGTATTTTCTTTTTCATCACGCATGTCCCTGACGGTACCTTTTGATGTGATTGCTTCCACTGCTGCGGCCGCCTTTGCGTCCGGCACACGGAATATCATTTTTTGCAGAGTGGCAGAATTGATGGTTCCACCGAGGGAGATTATATTTTCCCGGATCATCCTAAGTGTTTTATCCGGCATCCGGGTGCGTAATTCATAATAAAGTTTTCTTTCTTCGTGAGGATTTCCCGATAACAGAGATGTCAACATTATAAAAAGTATTCCGGCAGTATATATTTTCATTTCCACCTCACTGATTTTATAAATGATTCAACTGATTCTTTCTGTTTTTTCATTTTGTCTTCGGAATGAAACAACACTTCAATGACAAACAGAGAACTTCCTTCATCTACAGGCAGAAACCCCAGCATATATTGCACATCGGAAGAAACCTGCCAATTGCTTACATATACCTCACCCAGATCAGATTTCAGTGTCTGATGTGAAATTTTTTCATAATCACGGCCGATAAAATCATGTTCAACTGCCTGCTTCCAGAAATTCGTATCAGCTTCAGGATAGTTTTCAACTGTTCCGGCACGAATCTTAACAGAGTTTCCCGGAGCACTGTACATCCATGGTATCTTTTTTTTGTCGTATGCATCAACCTGAGAAAACCATGTTTCCGGTATATCTGTTTTGATGTCATCACATACGGAAACATTGTATCGACCATTAGGAGAAAGAGATCTGATCCATGGGAATGGTGAAGGTATATATCTTTTAATGCCATGTCCTCGATGGAGAAAAAGCGTTATATGAATTGTTGAAAATGCGGTGTTTTCTTTATAATAATCCGCTTTTGCTTTCATGGCGGCAAGTTTTTGTTCAATTCGTTCAATCTCTTTGAGAACCGATATTTTTTCCTCAGCGGATTCAGTTGTCTCGAGAATTGCCTGCAACCGTTCCAGAATTTTCTGAAGTGTTTTTTTTCGCAGCATGACATCACGAAATTTTCGTGTCACATCTTCTGCTGAAATGTTTCTGGAAATGATTTTGCCTGTTTTTTCAATGGTATCCATAAGTTCAAAAAAATTTTCCACCGGTACTTTTATTATTATATCGGCTTTACTGTATCCTCCGGATGTTTTAATATCTTTAATTTCTCCGGAATGTTCACCTGCAAGAATGTTGATCCTCCGAACAGCATCTTTTACTGAATTCACACGAATGCGGTATTTTCCGGTACGGATAACCATTCTGTCAGTTTTTGTTTCCTTTTCTGGTGGATGAGTTTTATCCTTTGTAACAGATTTTCTTTCTCTTTTGTTATTCATATCTGCACGGTCATTGGAACCTTGGCGGAAAACCTTTTTTGTCTGTGTTGATGATGTGAGAGTGCTATATCTTTCATCAGAACCTGTTGCTGATTCCCCTCGTGAAAAACGACGGTATGATTGTGGTTTTTGTCTGTTTCTGCTGTCCTGTTTTCGAGGTGCGGAACAGGATACCATGCTCAGCATCAGAAAAAATATTATTGTATTCATTAAAAAATTTTTCATCCGGCACAGCTCCCGATATATGTATGTAACGATATTTCAGTATGCATAATTCAGCTATCTGAGTTTTTTAGCTGCAAGAATCAGAACTGATTTCAATATTTCCTCGTAGGTCGGATGATAAAAAGGAAGTTGCATCAGTTTTGAAACTTTCATTCCGGAGGCTATCCAGGATGTTACAGTCATTATAAGATTCTCGGCTTTATCAGAAGCTATTACAGCACCTGAAATTGTTTCCGTTTTTTTATCCACAAAAATTTTAACCAAACCTTTACGGTTTCCAGATACAACTGTCCTCGGAGCCTTTCTGAAAGGAATGGAAACTGAAAACACCCGGTCATTTTCTTCGGTATTTCCCGCAACAGCTATCTGTGGATAAGTAAAAACAACAGAAAGCGGAATCTGGTTATCAAATTCGGTATCTCCTGAATAATCACCTGCAAACCTACCCTGAAGCTCGGCATCATGGTAAAACGGACGAATGGCGGAAACATCACCGGCAAAATAAACTTCTGCACCCTCAGCTTTAAGTGTTTTTCTGTTTATGACAGGCGTTTTTCTTTTATCAAGCCTGATTCCTGCATTTTCAAGTGCGAGATCTGTTGTCCGGGGTTTTCTTCCTGCAGCAACAAGCACGAGATCAACTTTCATCTCCTCAGTGTTACCGGTATTAATATCCTTCACAGCAACAGAAACTCTGTCTCCCACACTTTTCAATTCTGCAGAAGACCCCAGACGGATATCCATAATTTCGTGCCACAGAGGCAGAACCGTATTTCTGATATCAGCATCCTTTATTCCGGCAACGGTATCCATCATTTCAACTCCGGTGACTTTTTTCCCGAGACGAGCAAGTGCCAGACTAATTTCAGCACCTATGGCCCCCAGTCCCATAACAAGAATCCTTTCTGGTATTTCCGGAAGCTCAAAAAATGTATCGGTTGTAACTATTTTTCTGTCTTGAACTTTCCAATTACCCGGAACAAAAGGCTCCGAGCCTGTGGCCACAATAATTTTTTCACATTCATAAAGCGTATCTTCTGTTTCCAGCACACCCGGAGAATTGAATTTCACACGGGATCTTATCATATGCTTCCCGAATTTGCTCTCTGTTCTTCTGATCATATTCCCCACAAGATAATCACGCTTTGCTCTGATACTTTGCATCATCTCCGTTGTATCAAGTTCAATTTGACCTGTTTTGACACCTTCTTCTGAAGAGTTCTCAACAGACCGGAACACATCAGCGGCACGAATAAGCATTTTAGACGGCATGCAACCTGAACGGGAACAGGTTGTTCCACCTTCTCCGGCCTCAAAAAGAATGGATCTTCTGTTATGTTTCAAAGCTCTGCTGAAAGCAAACATACCTGCGGTACCCGCACCTATCACCGCAGTGTGAATAGATTCAATTTTTTTATTCATTTAAGACTCCTGATAAATTTCAACACATATGTAACGCTCATCCCCTTCAAAAGTATTCACACATTCCTTATGGGAATTACAACCTTTATAAACACATCTGTTTTCTTCACAGAGGTAGTTGTCTTCAGAATAAGCACCGTTTTCCGAACTGTGTTGAGTACATTGGGAAACTGCTTCACAAAAAATAACACAGTGAGGAACTCCGGCTCCTTCTATTTCATCACATACATATTCAATTTCGGTGGCTTCATAAGTTTTCCGGCACTCTTCATCGCTATTACACCCTGTGTAAATACACTTTCCCGAAACACAACTGTAGTTATCAGCATCATAGGCCGGAACTTCCGCAGCAGAAGAAAAACAGTCATCAGGTGTTTCACAACGCTGAACACAGGAAGGAATTTCAACTTCAGTATTACAAGCATAATCAGCAGAAGAGAAGGTTTCTTCACACTCTTTATCGTTATTACATCCATTGTAAACACAAATATTGTCTTCACAGGAAAAATTATCCGCATCCATAATCGCTACCCCTTCAGCACAATCCTCAGAAACGCTGCACTCTTTTGCACAATAAGAAACATTAGGTTCTCCTGTATCTTCACTGTTTTCATCGTCAGAACTGTCTCCTGTATTTCCCGTGTTTCCTGTGTCACTTATATCGGAATCATCTCCCGTGTCACCGGTATTCCCGACATCTCCCTTATCATCAGAATCATCAAAATCTTCAGTATCCGCAACATCAGGATCTTCACCAGTACCATCTGTTTTATCATGGGAACTTCCGTCATCTCCGCAAGAAACAATAAAGACAATCAGTAAAAAAACAAAAACCCGCCTGAATAACGCCATGGAATTCTCCCTTCCATTCTAATATGAAATCAATAAAAACTTTAATTAAAATAAGTGAAAAATCAAGAATTATAAAGCAGATATTTTACACAACTTTCGCACATCAAAGAAATCAACAACTTGAGCTACAAGCGGGCTCGCAACCATTTGAAATTGCTTGCATTATAAAATCACAAATGATCGTTGAGATATCTCTGAACAATCCTGGAGGGAACGGACATGGGTTCGATTCCCATATGGATGCCCTATGTGTCAATATAGATGTCGCCTCACCCAAAGGAGGAAGACATGCGTTATTCAAGG